>NZ_BDIR01000017.1 GCF_001895145.1 Arcobacter sp. LA11
AGGTTCAATAGGATTATTACCATCAGCTTCAACAGGAGATAAAACAGCAATCTATGAACCAATTCATGGTTCAGCTCCTGATATTGCTGGACAAGGAATTGCAAATCCTATTGCAACAATTGAATCTGCTGGTATGATGTTAAGATATTCACTTGGAGAATCTGAAGCTGCTGATAAAATTGATGCAGCTATTAAAAAAGCTCTTAAAGATGGATATAGAACAAAAGATTTAGCAGCTTATGATGCTAAGGAAGTTGTTACTACTGCTGAAATGGGTGACATTTTTGTTGAATATATAAAAACTAATAAAGAATATTTTTGATAGTTTAAAAAAATTAAAAAGCTCTAAATTAGAGCTTTTTTAATCTTTTGGTAGTAGTTTTACTGGAACGATTTGGAATTCATCCATATTCCAAACACCATTTGTTACATAAGGTTCATTTGATAACCACTCATTTATTTCATCATCATTTTCGAAATCTACATAAGCAGTAGAACCAACCATTTTATCTTCTTCTATTAGAGCTCCAACACTTATAATTTTACCATCAGCTATCATCTTTTTTGCACCAGTTATATGTGCTTCTCTAACTTCTAGTCTTTTTTCTAAAGCACCTTCATTGTCATATGCGATTACTAAATATTGCATGGAAACTCCTATTTATTTTGTTAATATAGTATATCATACTATGATAAAAACTATATGATAAACTACTTAATAATTACTAAATCATTAAAATAAAAACCTTGCATATAATCACATGATAACTCTTGAACTAGTTTATAATCATTTTTAGTCTCAATACCTTCTATAATAGATTTTTGTCCATTTAATTTTATAGTTTTTAACAAGCCTTTTAAATATTCTAGATAATTTTTATTATTTCGTATTTGTTTTAAAAATGATTTATCAATTTTTATATATTTACTACGATTCATCAAATAAAAAGAAAACATCGAACCGTCCTGTGCAAAATCATCAAGAGCAGAATCTATTCCTTTTTTCATCAACCAAGAACTAAATTCATGCATGATTTCGGTACTTTTTTCATCATCACTACCATTTTCAGTTATCTCTACAACTATCTCGTCTTTATAATAACTCAAGAAGTATTCCCAATAATCTTTTTGTTCTTTTGTATAAACAATATCTGCATCAAAGTTTAAAAAAAGTTTTTTATTCTCATTATAGTTTTGTACTTGAAGTTTTTTATTTTTCTTTTCCAGTTCAAAAAAAAGTCTATTATTATGATGTAGTTTTCGGAAAATTTCTTCTGTATTTATTATATTCTGATCTAATTCAAATTTTGACAATGCTTCGTATGCATATATTTCGTCTGTTTTAACATCTATAATAGGTTCATATTTTGTTTTGTATATTGCATTTTGTATTAAGTATTTAAATTCTAAAGTATTCATAAAAAGATAATATCAAAATTAATCTTAATATAATTAATAATGATTATTAATTTTAAATACTAAAATAATCTAAGGCTATTAAAAAAGTAATAGGATAAATAATTACATTCATATATCTAAAAAAGAAGTTCATCGGTATATTTGGCATTACTTCTTCAAGAGGTATATCATTAGACATTTTTGTCATAATATTAATTTTAAATGCAATATCTAAAAACTTTATGCCTACGATACTTAACAAAAGAAAAGAATTGTTTTGTAGATAAATAGTTAAAAAAATTGCATAAATAAAACTTGCATTTAGTAAAAAGAAAAGAAGTATATTTGTTCTGTAAATAGAGTAGTTATTTGATAATAAACCATACAAGGTTTCAGATTTCTGCCAATTTGACTCAAAAAGTTCTATAGCAACAAAAATAAAAAATAGAGAAATTATATCCATAGGTTTTGAATATTAGGGCAAAGCCCTAATATTTTAATCTTCTTCGATATCTTCGAATTTAACTTTTTGATCTTTATAAAGACCTGTTCCAACTGGAATAGTTCTACCAATTACAACATTCTCTTTTAAGTCTTCTAACATATCCATCTTAGCTGAAATTGCAGCTTCAGTTAATACTTTTGTAGTTTCCTGGAAAGATGCCGCTGAAATAATAGAATCAGAAGTAACAGCTGCTCTTGTAATACCAAGTAATAATGGTTCAGCAATTGCTGGTTTACCACCAAGCTTAATGATTCTAGCATTTTCTATTTTGAATCTTTTCTTAGAAACCATATCACCAATAATAAACTTAGTATCTCCACCATCTAAGATAGATACTTGTCTTAACATTTGAGATGTAATTACCTCAATATGTTTATCGGCAATATTAACCCCTTGAGATCTATATACTTGTTGTACTTCAGATACAATAAAGTAATGAAGTGCTTTTTCACCTAAAATTCTTAATACATCATGAGGAGATGTTTGACCATCTGTTAATGCTTCACCAGCATGAACAAACTCACCCTCGTGTACTAAAATTTGCTTAGATTTTTCAACTAAGTATTCACCTTTATTACCATTTTCATCAGTAATAATAATTCTAGATTTATTTCTTAGTGGTTTACCAAATGAAACCATTCCATCAAATGATGCTAATACAGCAATTGATTTTGGTCTTCTAGCTTCAAATAATTCAGATACTCTTGGAAGACCTCCAGTAATATCTTTAGATTTTTGAGTTGCTTTTGGTGTTTTACCAATAACATCAGCAATTGCAACATCTTGACCTTCTGCTACAAATAATGAAGTTTTTGGATCAAGTGTATATCTAACTAATTCACTACCTTCTGTTGCTAAAACTACAGCTGGTTTATAACCTGCAGGGATATATTCATTTACAACTAATTTAGATGTACCAGTTAACTCGTCAAATTGCTCAGCTACAGTAACACCTGGAATAATATCTTCAAATGAAACTTTTCCAGCTTTTTCTGCAATTGTTGGGTTTGCATAAGGATCCCATTCTGCAATTACAACTTGCTCACTACTTGTTGGTTTAGCAATAACAGAATCTTTTTCAACACTTGTATTATCATCAAGTTCAACAACTGAACCTCTTGAAATATAGTGTCTTAATGCTTCTCTACCTTCACCATCAACAATAACACCGAAAAGTCCTTTTTCTGCAACTTGCTCACCAGCTTTGATATCTTCTCTTCTTTCTAAATAATCACCAGTTAATTTATAGTATTTTACAACACCTTTAGCACCAGTAACAATTGTAGAAGTAATAGGAGCTCCATCTTCAACTCTCAATTCAGAAGCAAAAGGAATTCGATTTGGAACATTCCATCCATCTTTAATCATCTCAACAATTGATTCATTCTCTTCAACTTCAACACCATCTCTATATGGTAAATAAAGTTTACCTTCGATTTTTCCTGATACGCCAGCAAGTTCATTTGCTTTTGCTACATCATTCTTTCTTAAGTAATACTTTTTCTCTTCTTTACCATTTGTAATTGTTAAAATTGTCTCTTCATGAATAGTTTCAACTGTAACATTACCTTTAAATGGAGCATTAATTTTTGGTTCAACTAATAAAATACCAGCATTTCTTCTATTTGCTACAACAACTTTATCTTCACTATTTGTGTAAGTTTTAATATTGTAGTATCTAATGAAACCTTCTTTATCAGCTCTTAATTCTCTCTCAGTTTGTGTTGCACTTGCTGTACCACCAACGTGGAAAGTTCTAAGTGTAAGCTGTGTTCCTGGCTCACCAATAGATTGTGCAGCAACAACACCAACAGCTTCACCAGGAGTAGCTTTTCTTTGCTCACCTAAGTTTAGACCATAACATTTAGAACATAATCCATGTTCTTCTTTACAAGTTAATGGAGTTCTAATCACAACAGATTTAACTTCCGCTTCTGCAACAATTCTTGCATTTTCTTCAGTAATTAAAGTCCCTTCTGTAAACAGAATTTCGTTTGAAATAGGATCAATAATATCTTCAGCAATAACTCTACCTGTGATTCTTTCTTCTAATGACTCAATTAATTCATTACCAGAAGAGATATCAGTAATCTCAATACCTTCGTGAGTTCCACAATCTTCAACTGTAATTCTAACATTTTGAGATACGTCAATTAGTTTTCTTGTTAAATATCCTGCATTGGCTGTTTTAAGAGCTGTATCTGCAAGACCTTTTCTAGCACCGTGAGTAGAAATAAAGTACTCAAGTACATTTAGACCTTCACGGAAGTTAGAGATAATTGGTGTTTCAATAATAGAACCATCTGGCTTAGCCATAAGACCCCTCATACCTGATAACTGTCTAATCTGTGCAGCTGAACCTCTAGCCCCAGAATCTGCCATCATATAAATAGAGTTGAATCCATCTTTATCTTCTTCAACTAAACTCATCATTTCAGTACCAAGAGTATTATTTACTTCTGTCCAAATATCAATAATTTTATTGTATCTTTCTTGCTCAGTTAATAAACCTTGAGAGAATTGCTTTTGAACTTCAATAACGTCTTTTTTAGACTTAGCAATATGTCCAACTTTTGTTTCAGGAACTCTAATATCATCAATAGATACAGAAATACCAGCATCAGTTGCATATTTAAAACCTAAGTTTTTAAGATTATCTAAGAATTTAGGAGTTACTTCATAACCACCATGCTTATAAATATAATCTACTAATACACCAATATCTTTTTTCTTTAAAATTTTATTCCATAAATTAACTGGTACAAAATCAGGTAAAATTTCATGAATAATTAATCTACCAATTGTAGTATGAACAATTTTCCCATCTACAGTAGTTCTAACTTTTGCATGTAAATCTACTTGTTTCATATCTAAAGCAATTTTAGCTTCATCAACACCAGTAAACAGTTTATGTTCACCTTTTACACCATCTTTTTCTAAAGATAGATAATAGATACCTAAAATCATATCCTGAGAAGGTACTGCAATAGCACGCCCAGATGCAGGTAAAAGAATATTCATAGATGACATCATAAGAATTTTTGCTTCAGCAATAGCTTCCTGTGATAATGGAACGTGTACGGCCATTTGGTCACCATCAAAATCGGCATTAAATGCAGCACACACTAATGGATGTAACTGAATTGCTTTTCCATCAATTAAAACTGGGTGGAATGCTTGAATCGAAAGTTTATGAAGAGTTGGCGCTCTGTTTAGTAAGATTGGATATTCATCAACAATCTCAGATAAACATTCCCATACTTCATTAGTTTCAGACTCAATTAATCTCTTTGCAGATTTTAATGTAGTTGCATAACCTTTTTCTTCTAATTTAGCCATTAAATGCGGTTTGAAAAGCTCAAGAGCCATTTTCTTAGGAATACCACATTGATCCATATTTAAAGAAGGTCCAACAACAATTACAGATCTACCTGAGAAGTCAACCCTTTTTCCAAGTAAGTTTTGTCTAAATCGACCTTGCTTACCTTTAATTATTTCTGATAAAGATTTTAAAGGTCTTTTATTTGCACCCTTAACTGCATTTGCGGTTTTACCATTATCAAATAAAGCATCAACTGCTTCTTGAAGCATTCTTTTTTCATTTCTAATAATAATTTCAGGAGCATCAAGTTCTGTTAATCTTTTAAGTCTGTTATTTCTATTAATAACTCTTCTATATAAATCATTTACATCAGAAACAGCAAACTTACCACCATCAAGAGCAACAAGTGGTCTTAAGTCTGGTGGAAGAACTGGAAGTTGAGTTAACATCATCCATTCTGGTCTATTTCCTGAGTTAATAAAGTTTTCAACAACTTTAAGTCTTTTAATAATTGTTTTTCTTTTTGCTTCAGATTTAGTTCCACCCATTTCAACTTTTAATTGAGTCAATAATTCAATTAAGTCTAAAGTTTCTAATAAGTCTCTAATTACATCTCCACCCATGTTTGCTTCGAAACCTGTGTGATCAAATAAATCTGCAATAGTTCTATATTGTTCTTCATTTAAGATATCAAACTTGTTAACTTTTTTAGTTTTTTCATTATCATAAAAAGCTTCACCCGGCTCAGATACAATATATGCTTCGTAATAAAGTACTCTTTCTAAGTCTTTTAATTTAACACCTAAAAGCGTACCAATTCTTGTTGGAAGTGATGATACCATCCAAATGTGTGCAACAGGAGATACTAAATCGATATGTCCCATTCTGTGTCTTCGAACCTTTGAAGAAGTTACTTCAACACCACATTTTTCACATACAACACCTTTATATCTCATCTTTTTATATTTACCACAAAGACACTCATAATCTTTTACAGGTCCAAAGATTTTTGCACAAAAAAGCCCATCTCTTTCAGGCTTTAACGTTCTATAGTTAATAGTTTCTGTTTTTTTAACTTCACCAGATGACCAAGAAAGAATTTTTTCAGGACTAGCAAGTCTTAATTGAAATGCTGAAAAATCTTGTGGTCTTTCTAATTCTTTAATTTCAATAGGTTGTAATACTTTTGTGTTTTTACTCATTTTCTTCTGCCTCTTCAAAAATCTCTACGTCAAGTCCAAGAGCTTTAAGCTCTTTTGTTAATACGAAGAATGTTTCAGGAACACCTGATCTTGGAACGTTTTCACCATTTGCAATAGCTCTATAAGCTCTTGTTCTACCTTCAACGTCATCTGATTTAGTTGTAAGCATTTCTTTAAGAACATTTGTTGCACCATATGCTTCAAGTGCCCATACTTCCATTTCCCCAAATCTTTGTCCACCAAATAGTGCTTTACCACCAACAGGCTGTTGTGTAACAAGTGAGTAAGGTCCAGTAGATCTAGCATGAACTTTTTCATCAACTAAGTGATGAAGTTTAAGCATATACATATATCCTACGTTTACTCTCTCTTTCATTTTATCACCAGTCTTACCATCATATAATGTAGACTTACCATCTGTATCAATTTTTGCTAATTCAAATAGTTTTACAAACTCTTCTTCTTTAACACCATCAAATACTTGTGTTGCGAATCTAACACCTTTTGTCCAGTCTTGACCATACTGAATTAACTCATCATCACTTAAGTTATCCATGAATTCTTTACCATTCATAAGTTTAGCAACAGATGCAATTTCACTCATCTTAGCTCTTAACTCCTGAATGAAGTCTGCTTTTTTAGCATCAAAGATATCTTGAATTTGTGCTCCAAGTTTCTTACCTACTAATCCTAAGTGAACTTCAAGAATCTGTCCAATATTCATCCGTGATGGTACCCCTAATGGGTTAAGAATAACATCTACAGTATTTCCATCTTCAAGGTATGGCATATCAACTTGAGGTACAATATTAGAAACAATACCTTTGTTTCCATGACGACCCGCCATTTTATCCCCAACTTTGATTTTTCTTTTAGTTGCAATATAAACTTTAACTTGTTTAATTACACCAGAAGGTAAAATATCATCATGCTCAAGAACTTGAAGTTTTTCTTCATGTTCTTCTCTTAAAGTAGATTTTTGTTTAATAAAATAATCTTTAATTGTGTTATATTCTTTTTCTACTTCTTTTGAGAAAGATGCAACAACTTTTTTCATAGCAAATCTATTTACACTTGCTAATACATCAACAGGTATAGAATCACCTTTTTTATATGTTGTCTCTTCTACTTCAACATCTTTTGCTAATATAGATTTTGATAATAAATCATTAATTTTTAAGATTTCTTCTCTATCTAACATTAAAAGCTTGTCATGATGTTTAATATCTAATTCTGCTTTTTCTGCTTCAATTTCAGCAATTGCTCTTTCATCTTTTTCGTATCCCTTTTTTGTGAATACTTTAACATCAACAACTGTACCTTCCATTGAAGTTGCACAGTATAATGATTTATTAATTACATGGCCAGCTTTCTCACCAAAAATTGCTCTTAATAATCTTTCTTCAGGAGTTGGTTTGATTTCACCTTTAGGTGTAACTTTACCAACAAGAATCATTCCAGGCTTAACATAAGTTCCTACTTTTACAATACCAGAGTTATCTAAGTGTCCAATAGACTCTTCTTTTACACCTGGTAAATCTCTAGTAATTTCTTCATTACCATGTTTTAATTCTCTACATTCAACATCTTTTTCATAAATATGAACAGAAGTAAATGCATCTTCTTCAATTAATCTTTGAGAAAGAACGATTGCATCCTCATAGTTATAACCATTCCAAGGCATAAAGGCAACCATTGCATTAACACCAACAGCTAACTCCCCATTATCCATAGAAGGACCATCAGCAATTACTTGCCCAGCTTCAACAATTGTTCCCTCTTTTGTTGCAGTTCTTTGCCCAAAAGATGTATTATTATTTGTTCTAACATTTTTATTTACAGAATAGTGATCAATGAAAGCACCGTTTTCATCTTCACCTCTAATATAAACATTTTTAGAGTCAGCTTTTTCAATTACACCAGCTCTTTTTGCTTTAATAGCTTCCCATGCATCTCTAGCAACTGTTTTTTCTAAACCAGTTCCAACGACAGGAGCATTTGGTCTTAATAATGGAACAGCTTGTCTCATCATATTCGATCCCATTAGGGCTCTGTTGGCATCATCATGTTCTAAGAATGGAATTAAAGATGCGGCAACACCCATAACCATTTGAGAAGAAATATCAATTAAATTTACTTTATTTCTTTCAACTAAGTAAATTTCACCATCTTGTCTAGCTTCCACTAAAGATTCAACAATTTTACCATTGTCATCAACTTTTGTAGAACCAGGAGCAATAATCATCCCTTCTTCTTGAGTTGCAGTAACATATATAATTTCATCAGAAACTATACCCTCAATAACTTTTTTATATGGAGCCTCAATAAATCCTAAATTATTAACTTTTGAGAAAGTTGATAATGTATTAATAAGACCAATATTTTGTCCCTCTGGAGTTTCAACTGGACAAATTCTTCCGTAGTGAGTTGCGTGAACATCTCTTACTTCAAATCCAGCTCTCTCTTTTACAAGTCCACCTTCTCCAAGTGCAGAAAGTCTTCTTTTATGAGTAACTTCTGATAATGGGTTAGTTTGGTCCATAAACTGTGATAACTGACCAGATGTAAAGAACTCAGTAATAGTTGATGTAATCATTTTAGAGTTAACTAAATCATGTGGCATAATATCTTCTAATGTACCAGACAGAGTAGTCATTTTATCTCTAATTGCTTTTTGCATTTTGATTAAACCAGAGTGAAGTTCGTTAGCTAATAATTCACCAATTGCTCTAATTCTTCTGTTACCTAAGTGATCTCTATCATCAATATGACCATGACCGGCTTTTACTTTTACAAGATATTGAACAGTTTTGATAATATCTTCATAAGTTAATACTGTAACATACTCAGGAACTGTAACACCAAGTTTATGGTTCATTTTCATACGACCTACTTTTGTTAAGTCATATCTTTCTGGATCAAAGAATAATTTCTTAACAAACTCTTTAGCAGCCTCTTTTGTTACAGGCTCACCTGGTCTCATTACTTTATAGATTCTAATTGCAGATAAATCATTTTCATCTTCAATTTGTTCAGTTTGTTTCAATAACTTAAGTGACTCGGCATCAGCTTTAAATGCATTGATAATTGAATCATCAACACCAGTTGCTAAATCATTTGCAATATCAAAAGAATCAAATCCTAAGTCTAATAATTTTTTTAATTTTAATTCATCTAATGAAGTTAAAGCATCGAATAAAACTTCTCCAGATTCTGGATCGAAAATTGTATTTGCAGTGGATCTATCCATTAATAAATCCACTGGATATTCAACTAATTTAAGACCACCCTCAACTAAAGCCTTAGCTTTTCTAGCTGTAAGTCTTTTACCTGCTGCAATGATTAAATTACCTTTATCATCTTTAATATCAAACTCAACTCTTCCTGTGAAATCTTCAGGATTAAATTCAGTTAAAAATTTATTGTTTTTAATTTTAATATTTAAAATTGGATAGAATAATTTAATAATATCTTCTTTAGAGTACCCTAACGCTCTAAATAAAATAGTTACAGGAACTTTTCTTCTTTTGTTAATTCTTACATATAACACATCTTTTGCATCATATTCAAAGTATAACCATGAACCTCTATCTGGAATAATTTGTCCAGTATAGATTAGTTTATTTCCAGCAGTATTTGATTCTTCTTCTTTGAAGATTACACCTGGAGATCTGTGAAGTTGATTAACAACAACTCTTTCAACACCATTTACAATAAATGAAGTTCTATCAGTCATTAGTGGAATTTCTCTGATGAATAAAGATTGTTCTTTCATATCTTTAACACCAATTTTCTCACCAGTCTTTTCGTCTAAATCCCATAAAGTAAGTCTAATATTGATTTTTAAAGGAATAGAATAAGTAAGACCTCTTACCATTGATTCTCTAACATCATATTTAGGTTTACCTACTTCACTTCCAATATACTCTAATGTTACTCTATTTTGAGCATCATGTATAGGAAATACAGATTTGAAAACTTTTTCAATACCAGCTTCAGTCCGTTCATCTTTTCCAATCATTAGGAAATTTTCGTATGAATTTTGTTGTAATTGTAATAAATTTGGAATTTCGATTTGTTGAGGATTTTTTGCAAAATCAACTCTAAGTCTATTACCAGATTTTAAAGAGTTTAACATTGTCGACCTTATAAAAAATGTGGTTTACTTTTAGCTTTGTATATAAAGCGCAAAAGCATCCTTAAAGGATAGGGTTAAAATTTGTTCTAAATTCTAACCTTAGCCTTCAAAGATGCTAATCTTTATACAGGGCATTACGCCCTGTATAACGGGTATAATTACGAGTTGGTAATTATTTTAATTCTACAGATGCTCCAGCACCTTCTAATTCAGCTTTTGCAGCTTCAGCGTCTTCTTTAGAAACACCTTCTTTAACTACTGCACCAGCTTCTTCTGCCATTGCTTTAGCTTCTTTTAATCCAAGACCAGTTAATGCTCTAATTACTTTAATAACATTAATCTTCTTAGCTCCAGCGTCATTGATAACAACGTTGAATTCAGTTTGCTCTTCTGCAGCCTCTGCTACAGCACCAGCAGCACCAGCTACAGCAACAGGCTGTGCAGATACTCCAAATTTTTCTTCAAATTCTTTTACTAATTCTGATAATTCAAGTACAGATAAACCAGAGATATATTCTAATACGTCTTCTTTAGAAATTGCCATTTCATTTTTCCTTATTATTTTTTATTTATAATTTATTAATTGCTTATGTATTAAGCAGCCTCTTCTTCTTTTTTCTTTCTAAGTGCATCAAGACCAACTGTAAAGTTAGTAAGAGGAGCCATCCAAGTAGCAGCAAGCATACCAAGAAGTTCATCTCTAGATGGTAATTTAGCGAATGCATTAACAGTTGCAAGATCAGCAATTTTACCTTCGATAACACCTGATTTGATTTCAAATTTATCTTTCATTGAAGTTGCAAAAGTATCAGCAACTTTACAAGCAGAAATTTGATCTTCAGACCATAAGAAAATATTAGTTCCAGATAACTCAATATCACCTAATTCAGCATTTTTTACAGCAACTGTAACTAATGTATTTTTAGCAACTTGAACTTTAGTACCATTTTCTCTAGCATCATTTCTTAAAGTTTCTAACTCTTTATGAGAAAGACCTTTATAATCACAAACTACGATAGCTTGAGATTCTTTGAACTCAGAAGTTAAAAAATCAATAACTTCAGATTTTTGTTGTTTAGTCATTTATAATTCTCCTTTCAAAACATCCAACTTCAGCAGGTTTTACAAAATACAGGAGTAAGTATTTTACCGGCTATCTTCAGTTTTTAGTGTAGTGCTTTGAATAACACTCAAGTATAAAGACTAAAATCTTCACTATTGAATGTTAATCAAATAAGGGAAGTCCCTTATTTAATTATTTAATATCCATTAATTCTAATACATCCATGTTTATTGATGGAGACATAGTTAATGAAATTGCTGCATTAGTATAGTATCTACCTTTTGCAGACGATGGTTTTGCTTTATTAATTGCTTGGATAAATGCTTCAACATTTTCTTTGATTGCTTCTTCAGAAAAAGAAACCTTACCAACTGCTGCTTGCATATTACCTTTTTTATCAACTCTATATGAAACTTGACCACCTTTAGCATCATTAACTGCTTTAGTTACGTCCATAGTTACAGTTCCAACTTTAGGGTTTGGCATTAAACCTTTTGGTCCTAAGATTCTTCCTAGTTTACCTACTAATCCCATACAATCTGGAGTTGCAATTAAAACATCAAAATCAATGTTTCCAGCTTGTACTGTTTCTACTAAATCATCATTACCAACAATATCAGCACCTGCTGCTTTTGCTTCATCAACTTTTGCACCCTTAGCAAATACTGCAACTCTTACAGTTTTACCAGTACCATGAGGAAGTACAACTGCACCTCTAATCATTTGATCTGCATGTCTTGGGTCAACATTTAAGTTTAATGCAACTTCTACTGATTCATCAAACTTTGCTGAACTTAAACCTTTTACTGTTGTACAAGCTTCAGCTAAAGAGTAATCTCTCTCTTCAATTTTTTCTGATAATGCTTTATATCTTTTTGAAATTTTTGCCATTTTATTCTCCGCAATTTTTATTTTTTTTGCTACCGCCATTTAAAGCCTGGTGGTAGGGCTAGATATCCCTTAGAATCTTATAATTCTGCGTCAATTCCCATTGATCTTGCTGAACCAGCAACAATTTTTGCAGCTTGTTCTTTATCGTTAGTATTTAAATCTGAGATTTTCATATCAACAATTTCTAAAATTTGATCTTTAGTTAATTTTCCAACTTTGTTTTTAAGTGGATTATCTGAACCTTTTTTAACTCCAGAAACTTTTTTAATTAAGTCTGTCATTGGTGGTTGCTTTAATACAAATGTAAAACTTTTATCTGAATAAACAGAGATTTCTACAGGAATAGTAAAACCTGCTTTATCTTTAGTTTTTTCATTGAATGCTTTACAGAATTCCATAATGTTAATACCTCTTTGTCCTAATGCAGGACCAACAGGTGGTGATGGATTCGCTGCGCCAGCAGGAATTTGAAGTTTTAAAATACCTTCTACTTTTTTAGCCATCGTGCTTCCTTTTAAATTTTTATTGTTTTTTTAATGATTTAGACATTAGGCAAGAAAACTATATAAGAAGCTAAGTTTTATTGCCTAATGTCTAGTCTAGTTTTTTAAACTACTCTTTCTACTTGAGTATAAGTTATTTCAACTGGAGTATTTCTTCCAAAAATTGAAACATTTAATTTTAATATTCCTGATGCCATGTCAAAGTCTTCAACAACACCATTAAAGTTAGCAAATGGGCCTTCATTAATTCTAACCATTTCACCTTCATCAAATGAAATTTTTGGTTTAGCTGCTGCTCTATTTTGAACCTTATCTAAAATCGAATCAATATCTTTTTTTGATAATGGAGTTGGTTTTTTAGATTCACCAATAAATCTTCCAACTTTTGGCATTGATTGAATTCTATGCCATAAAGCAGTATCTAAATCAATTTCTGCAAAAGCATAAGCTGGGTATAAAGGTCTTTCAACGATTGTTTTAGCACCTTTTTTTACTTCAATTAAATCCTCAGTAGGAACTAAAACTTGTGAAATTCTTCCATCAGCCATTTCATCAGCTAATCGCTCTAGTGCTCTTTTTACAGTTAATTCACTTCCAGAGTGAGTTTGTATTGCATACCATTGTTGTGACATTAAATTTCCTTAGTTCATTACAGCTGATAAGCTTAAAGACATGATTGCATCAATTAACGCTAAAAATAGTGATATAACAGTTACAACAACAAATACAGAAAGATACGCAGATCTTATTTGTTCTTTAATAGGGAAAATTACTTTAAATAGTTCTTCTTTAGCATTTTTATAATATATTTTAAATTTGTTCACAATCGACTCCAAAAATTCTTAAGCTTATAAATTCTTTTAAAAAAAGTCTTGACTGCTTTTAAAAAAATTTAGTGGCAGGCCAGGAGGGACTCGAACCCCCAACCATCGGATTTGGAATCCGGCGCTCTACCATTGGAGCTACTGACCTAGGTTGGTTATAAAGAGAAAGTTAAAGTCTTATGACTTTAACTTAACTTCTTTATGAATTGTGTGTTTTTTTAATCTTGGACTATATTTTTTAATCGCCATTTTCTCAGTATGAGTTTTTGGGTTTTTGTAAGTAGTGTAGTTAATATCACCACACTCCTCACATTTTAGTCCGATTTTGATGCTTACTCCGTTACCCATAAGTTATCCTTACGCAATTACTTCTGCAACAACTCCAGCACCAACTGTTCTACCACCTTCTCTAATAGCGAACTTAGTTCCCTTTTCAAGAGCGATTGGAGCAACTAGTTTAACAGTCATTTCAACATTGTCACCAGGCATAACCATTTCAGTTCCCTCTGGTAAAGTACAAGAACCAGTAACATCAGTAGTTCTTACGTAAAATTGTGGTCTGTATCCTGAGAAGAATGGAGTGTGTCTACCACCTTCCTCTTTAGAAAGGATATATACTTCACATCTGAATTCAGTGTGTGGAGTAATTGTACCTGGCTTAATAAGAACTTGTCCTCTTTGAACTTCTTCTTTTTTAACACCTCTTAATAAGATACCACAGTTATCACCTGCTTCACCTTGATCCATTTCTTTTCTAAACATTTCAACACCAGTAACAGTTGTAGTCATAGTATCTTTCATACCTACGATTTCAATCTCTTCACCAACTTTGATTGTTCCTTTTTCAATTCTACCAGTAACAACAGTACCTCTTCCTGAGATAGAGAATACATCTTCTACAGGCATTAAGAAATCTTGCTCAGTATCTCTAACTGGAGTTGGAATATATGCATCAACTTCAGCCATTAATGTATAAATTTTTTCTGACCACTCACCAGCTGTACCAGCTTTTGCTTCTTCTAATGCTTGGAATGCAGAACCAGCAACGATTGGAGTATCATCACCTGGGAAGTCATACTCAGAAAGTAATTCTCTTACTTCCATTTCAACTAATTCTAACATTTCTTCTTTATCTTCATCATCTAATTGATCTTCTTTGTTTAAGAATACAACGATGTATGGAACACCTACTTGCTTAGATAATAAGATATGCTCTCTAGTTTGAGCCATAGGTCCATCTGTTGAAGCAATAACTAAAATAGCACCATCCATTTGAGCAGCACCAGTAATCATATTTTTAACGTAATCGGCGTGACCTGGACAATCTACGTGAGCGTAGTGTCTAGTTTCTGTTTCATACTCAACGTGAGAAGTAGCAATTGTAATTCCTCTTTCTCTTTCTTCTGGAGCATTATCAATTTGATCATAATCCATAGTAGCTTGACCATTTTTAAGCCCTAAACACATTGTGATTGCAGCTGTTAATGTAGTTTTACCATGGTCAACGTGACCAATAGTACCAATATTTACGTGCGGTTTACTTCGCTCGAATTTTTCTTTTGCCATAAAAATCCCCTTAAAAAATTTTGTTTTGGTTATTGCCCTCTGAGTAGATAAGCCCATTGGCTTCTCTATTCAGAGGGGGGTTTGTTTAATAAAATTGTACAAAAAAATAGCATATATTTTTTCGTGGATTGGTATTTTACTTAAAAAATACTAAAAAAAACATTAAAGGGAGTTATTTTGTATAAAATTAGGAGTTATAAATAAATTTGCGTTATAACCCAGCTCCCAGTAATCAATAAATAAAAAATGGAGCGGGAAACGAGACTCGAACTCGCGACAATCTGCTTGGAAGGCAGAGGCTCTAGCCAACTGAGCTATTCCCGCACGCATTTAAATGGTGGTGAGAGAAGGATTTGAACCTTCGAAGCCTAAGGCGGCGGATTTACAATCCGCAGGATTTGACCACTCTCCAACCTCACCGTTGAAAAATTATTGTTCTGGTCAAGCGCTGATCTTTTTAAGATTACGCACGACATTAATAAAATATGGAGCTGATGAAGGGAGTTGAACCCCCGACCTGCTGATTACAAATCAGCTGCTCTAGCCAACTGAGCTACATCAGCGTCCGTACAATTTAAGTGGTGGCGCGGGGCAGAATCGAACTGCCGACACAAGGATTTTCAGTCCTTTGCTCTACCGACTGAGCTACCGAGCCATAACGTTTTTCAACGTGTCCTTCTTAAATTGGAGTGAAATTATATACAGATAATTATTAAATAAAGCTTAAATTAAAGACTAAATCTTTAAATTCTTTTCCTCTTTCTGCATATGAAGAGAATTGGTCAAGAGAAGATGCTGCAGGAGATAGGATAGCAACACTATTTGAAGTATGTTTTAAATGAATATTTTTTACAGATTCTTTCAAGAATTTTGATTCAAAATATGTTATATTATATTTTTTACAATACGAAATTACTCTTTCATAATTTGTACCAATAGCAAATATTTCTATATTTAAATCTTTAATATATTCAAAAAGAGGTTCTATATTTACCCCTTTATCATCGCCACCAACAACTAAATATATCTTTTTATCTAAATAAGGGTTTAAGGCATTTATAGTTGCATCAACATTTGTAGCTTTTGAGTCATTAACCCATAATCTATTATCTTTGTCTTTAAACTCTTCTACTTTATGCTCATCTATAGTAAACGTATTAATATTCTTATAATCTACTTCGTCAAAAATTATCTTTTTTGAAGCCAAGGCTAATATAGAATCCAATAAAAAAGGTTCATTAAATTTTATTTTTTCTTTATTTATATCAAAAACTTTGCACAAATCATCAGAATTTTTGTATGTTATTTTATAAGCACTTGAAGGATAATCTTTAAACTCTTCAGGAATAATTGCAATTTCTCCTTCACACATCATATCCAAAGGTTTTAATTTTGCTTTTTTATATTCTTCAAAACTTCCATGCCATGAAATATGATCTTCTGAAATTGGTAAAAGTATATATAAATTTGGTTTTGCCTTTTCTATATAATGAAAAGTAAAAGAAGAAGTTTCTAATATCCAAATAGGAGCTTCTTTATCCAATAAAGAAACTGCTGTTCCTATATTTCCTCCACAAAGGCTTCCTTTGTCTTTTAAAAGATGTTGAATCATTTGAGTAGTTGTAGTTTTACCATTTGTTCCAGAGATCCAAATAGAAAAAGGCATTTCATCAGCTAATAAATCATAATCACTCTGTATGTTTTTTGATTTTAATACCATTTCATTATTAGGGGGAATTCCAGGACTTACTATAGTTATATCATTTGAATTTAAATCATAGTTTTCAAAATCACTATCATCATATAATACTACATCATCAAAACTATCTTTTACTGCTTGTGCAGTTATACCTTTTCCTAATACTCTAATCATAATATATTCTTTATCTAATTTTGAGACTCATTAAAGCCACTAAGTTAGCCATAAAGGAGATAATCCAGAACCGAACTATAATCTTATTCTCTTTCCAACCTTTTTCTTCAAAATGGTGATGAATAGGTGCCATAAGAAATACTCTTTTTTTTCTGAGTTTATAAGAACCTACTTGTAAGATTACAGAAACTGTTTCAATTACAAAAATAAGGCCAATTATCACTAATAAAATTTCAGATTTTGCAACAATTGCCATATATCCCATAAATGCTCCCATTGGTAAAGAACCACTATCTCCCATAAATACTTGTGCAGGATGACAGTTGTACCAAAGAAAAGCAATGAGTGAACCTATTAATGCCGTACCAATTATTGCTAGTTCTCCTGTAGTTTTTATATTTGGTAATAAAAGATAAGAAGAGAAAATTGCATGACCTGTAATATAGACTATTCCAGAAAGTGTAAAAAATGCCATTATGGAAGGAACTGTTGCAAGTCCATCAAGACCATCAGTTAAATTAACTGCATTTGAAGCTGCAACCATAACTAATATCCAAAAAGCTAATGCAAAAAAACTCATATCAAAAAGTGGATATTTATAAAATGGTGTATAAAGTGTAGTTGTATGATTATACATAATTAAAACAGCTGCAACTATAAATGCTGCAAAGAACTGTAATATTAGTTTTGCTTTAGAGCTCAATCCCGCAGAATTTGCTTTTTTAGCAATCTTTGAATAATCATCTTGAATTCCAATTAAAGAGAAGAAACCTAAGGTTAATATTCCACCCACCACATAAAAATTGTTTAATTTAACTGTTAAAAGAGTTGCAATGATAGTTGAAAAAATAAATACAACACCACCCATAGTTGGTGTACCTGCTTTCTCTTGATGTGAATCTGGCGCATACTCATATATAGGTTGTGATGCATTCTTTGATTTTGTCCACTTCACAAATTTTGGAAGTAAAAACATAGTTAAAAAAAATGCAATAAAAAATGCGATACCAGCTCTAACTGAGATGTATTGAAAAATATTAATGTCTAGATGTCTATAAAACCAATAAAACAAATTTAAACCTTAGTTTTGGTATAATCGCGCTGATTATAATACAATATAGGTTTTAAAAGGTTTAAACAATGAGCAAAAAAGCAATCTTGATTATCACTGATGGAATAGGTCATAATGAATCAAATAACTTTAATGCATTTACAAATGCGCAAACACCAACATATGATTATCTATTTGAAAATGTGCCTTATTCTCTAATTCATACATATGGAGAACATGTAGGATTACCTGATGGGCAAATGGGAAATAGTGAAGTTGGACATATGACTATTGGAAGTGGAAGAGTTTTATATCAAGATTTAGTAAAAATAAATATTACGATAAAAGAAAATACTTTAAAAGATAATGAAATAGTTAAAAATACAATTGAAAATTCAAATAATATTCATCTTTTAGGTCTAATTAGTGATGGTGGTGTGCATTCACATATAAATCATATTATTGCATTAGCACAAATTGCAAAAAGCAAAGGTAAAAAAGTTTTTTTCCATATTATTGCTGATGGTAGAGATGTTGCACCAGATTGCGCAGCAAAATATGTACAGCAATTAATTGATGTATGTGATGAAGATATTAAAATAGCTACAATAGCAGGTAGGTATTATACTATGGATAGAGATAATCGATGGGATAGAGTTCAAAAAGGTCATGATGCATTAAGCTTTGCAACACCTAAATCATCTAGCGATGTATTATCTTATATTGAGACCTCATATAAAGAAGATGTATTTGATGAATTTTTAATTCCAACTGCTTTTGAAGGATACAATGGATTTGAAGAGAATGACGGAATACTTTTTTGTAATTTTAGATCTGATAGAATGAGAGAAATTTCTAATGCAATTGCAAATAAAGAATTTAATGAATTTACAACATTCGATAAAAAATTAAACATTGCAACAATGACTCAATATGATAAGAATCTTCCTTTACCTATATTATTTCCAAAAGAGACTCCAAAAAACACTTTAGCAGAAGTTATATCAAATGCTGGACTTTCACAACTTCATACAGCAGAAACAGAAAAATATGCACATGTAACTTTTTTCTTTAATGGTGGAGTTGAAGAACCTGTATTAAATGAAAGTAGAGTATTGATTCCTTCTCCATCAGTTGCTACATATGATTTAAAACCAGAGATGTCTGCACCAGAAGTATCAACAGAAGTTCAAAAAGCTATGGCTGCACAAACTGATTTTATCGTTGTAAACTTTGCAAATGGTGATATGGTTGGTCATACAGGAGTTTATGAAGCTGGAATAAAAGCCGTTGAAGCTGTAGATTATGAACTAGGACAAATTATACAAAAAGCTAAAGAATTAGATTATAATTTAATTCTAACAAGTGACCATGGAAACTGTGAAATGATGAAAAATTCAGAAGGTAAAGTTCTAACAAACCATACAGTAGGAGATGTTTTTTGTTTTGTATTAGCAGAAAACATAAATGAAGTTAAAACTGGAAGTCTTAATAATATTGCTCCTACAGTTTTAAAACTAATGCAACTTGAAAAACCAAAAGAAATGGATGAGGCACTAATCTAACATGAGTAAGACTGTAGATATAAAAAAACTTCAAATATCAACTTCTGATAAAAAGCTAGTTGATATTAGTTTTAAAATAATTGATTCTACAGCACTTATAGGACAGAGTGGAAGTGGAAAATCTTTAACCTTAAAATCTATGCTAAATCTTTTACCTTCAAATCTTGATTTAGTTTTTGATGTAAATACAGATTTTAAACTTAACTATTCTAATATTGGTTTTATTCCACAAAACCCTTTTACCTCTTTATCTCCAATGACAAAAATAAAAAAACAATTTTTTTGTACTGAAAATAGAAAAAAAGAACTTCTAAAGCTTGTAGGATTAGAAGAATCATTCTTAGAAAGATTTCCAAGTGAATTAAGTGGGGGACAACTACAAAGAGTAGTAATCGCAATTGCATTAACAAATGAAATAAAATTGCTTCTTTTAGATGAACCGACAACAGCTTTAGATGAAAGTTCAAAGAAAGTCATCTTAGATTTAATAAATGACTTATCAAAAAAATTAGATATTTCAATACTTTTTGTAACTCATGACATAAGCTCTATAAAAGATATTTGTAAAGATATTGTTATAATAAAAGATGGAACAGTTGTAGAAACAGGTAAAACAATTGAAGTACTAAAAAATCCAAAAAATGAATATACAAAAGAACTTATAAACTCAACTTTTGAAAACAAAGAATTTAGGAAATAAAATATGATGAAATATATTTTTACATTTTTACTATTAATTGCAGTTGGTGTAGCAGGATGGCTATTAAAACTTTATTCAGATATTAGACATGATATAAATAAAGTAGTAGAGTACAATCCTTCAAAAACGACGCAATTCTTTGATAAAAATGGAAAACTAATAGCTAATATATTTAATAAAGAGCATAGACTATATGTAAAGTATGAAAATATTCCAGCTCGAGTAGTTGAAGCACTAGTTGCTATTGAAGATACACAATTCTTTGAACATAATGGGATAAACCCAGATGCAATAAGTAGAGCAATTATAAAAGATATAAAAGCCATGAAATTAGTTGAAGGAGCAAGTACTTTAACTCAACAGTTAATAAAAACTCTTGTATTAAGTAGAGAGAAGAAACTGCTGAGAAAAATAAAAGAAGCCTTACTTGCAATTAGGCTTGAGACTATTTTAACAAAAGAAGAAATATTAGAAAGATATTTAAATCAAGTCTATTTTGGTCATGGGTATTATGGTATTAAAACAGCAGCACTTGGTTATTTTAGAAAAGATTTATATGAGTTAAATATAAAAGAAGTTGCAATTTTAGTTGGATTACCAAAAGCACCAAGTTTTTATGATCCAACAAAAAATTTAAAATTTGCATTAACAAGAGCTAATCAAGTTGTAAAAAGAATGAATACATTAGGTTGGATAAATAAAAATGAATATGAAAATGCGGTAAACTTTATTCCAACAGTTTATAATGACACCTTAACTCAAAATAAAGCCCCTTACATAATTGATTATGCATTAAAAACTTTACAAAAAGACATCAAAGATATTAAATCTGGTGGGTATAAAATTAATTTAACAATAGATTTAAATGCACAGGAAATTGCAAGAGAATCCTTAAAAGTAGGATATGATGGAATTTTAAAAAGAGATGCAAAATTACAAAAGAATCCAAGAAATAATGTAGATGCTAAAAAAAGACCTGTTAAAGAAGGTTATTTTATAGAAACACTAAATGGAGGTATTATTTCAATTGAAAATAATACAGGGAAAATACTAGCTCTTGTTGGTGGTATTGATTATAAAACATCTGCTTTTAATAGAGTTGTTCAAAGTAAAAGGCAACCTGGTTCTTCCGCTAAACCATTTTTATATCAAACTGCATTAGACGTAGGATATTCTCCTGCTTCACAATTAGTAGATATTGGAAGAACATATGATTATAAAGTAAATGGTCAAAAAAAGAAATGGCAACCTAAAAATTATAGTGGTAATTTTAAAGGTGTTCTTACACTTAGAGAATCTCTTACAAAATCAAGAAACTTAGCAACAATAAACCTTGTAACAGAAGTAGGTATTGATGATATGTATAAAGGTTTAGAATCTTATGGAATAACTGGAATTCCAAGAGACTTATCAATTACCCTTGGTTCTTTTTCTATTTCGCCGCTTAACTTAAGTAAAGCATATAGTGTGTTTTCGAATAACGGAATCCAAGTTACTCCATATATGATAAATAGTATAGAAAATAGTAAAGGTGAAGTTACAAATTTTGAGCCAATCGAAAAGTATGTTAACTCTCCAGAACAAACTTTTTTAATGAAGTCAATATTAAATGATGTAGTGACAAGAGGAACAGGACGACGTGCTAATGTAAAAGGAATTGATTTGGCAGGGAAAACTGGAACAACAAATAGTAATGTCGATGCATGGTTCTGTGGTTTTTCTCCAACTATTCAAACAATTGTATGGTATGGAAAAGACAATAATACACCTATGAGAAAAAGTGAAGGTGGAGGATCAACAGCAGCTCCTGCTTTTTCACATTTCTTTAAAAAATATTTAGAAATTCATCCTGAAATAGAAAGAAATTTTAAGATACCAAATAATATAAAGACTTCTATTATTAATGGTAAAAAAGAATACTATACAGATATTTCTCCACTTCCTGAAATTGAGATTCCAATGGTATCAGAAAATCCTAATGAAGATGCTATTGAATTCTAAAACTAGTATTTATCTTACATATAAATATCAAAACATAAAAAAAGGCTAGTCCAAATTGGACTAGCCTTTTTTCTTTTTGTTAAAATATTAACAAGAATAAGTTGATTTAAATTCGAATGCTGTAGGTCTAGCTTCATCAGGCCAAACTTGAGTTTCAAATTTATAGTGTTGATAAGTATCTACCATATCTTCCGTAAATACTGGTTTTAAGAAATCATTATCTCTAATTAAAGCTTCTAATGAACCTCTTAAAGTATGAGGCATTTGAGGAATATTTCTTTCTCTAATCTCATCTAATGGCATTTCAAATAAATCTTCATCCATTGGACCAATTGGTTCAATTTTATTAGCAATTCCATCAAGACCAGCCATTAACATAGCAGCAAATGCTAAGTAAGGACAAGAAGTTGAATCTGGGAATCTCATTTCAATTCTAGTTGCTTTTTCACCAGCTCCATAAGGAACTCTACAAGAAGCAGATCTATTTTGAGAAGAATAAGTTAAGATTGAAGGAGCTTCAAACCCTGGAATTAATCTTTTGTAAGAGTTAGTTGATGGGTTAGTAAATGCAGCAACTGCTCTAGCGTGTTTAAAGATTCCACCAACATAGTGTCTAGCCATTTCAGAAAGGTTACCATACTCACCTTCTGTATAGAATAAGTTTTTACCATCTTTCCAGATTGATTGGTGAACGTGCATACCATTTCCATTATCACCAAATAAAGGTTTTGGCATAAATGTACAAGATTTACCATTTAAGTGTGCAACCATTTTACAAACGTATTTATATTTTTGTACGTTATCAGCAGCTTCAATTAAGTCTCCAAATACGATACCAATTTCACCTTGAGCTTGTGCAACTTCGTGGTGCCCTAAAACAACCTCTAGTCCTACTTGCTCTAAAATTTGCATCATTTCAGCTCTTAAATCAACCATAGAATCAGTTGGTTGAACTGGGAAGTAACCACCTTTTGTTCTTGGTCTATGTCCAATATTTCCACCTTCAAAATCAGAAGAATCTGACCACTCACCCTCTTCAGAATCTACTTTATAGTAAGACTCATTGATAGAATCAATGATTTTTACATCATCAAAAATAAAGAATTCATTTTCAGGTCCAAAGTAAGCAACATCACCAACACCAGACTCACTTAAATGAGTTAATGCTTTTTTAGCAATAGATCTTGGACATTTTTCATACATTTGACCTTTATAAATATCATAAACATCACAAAATACGATAATTGTTGAATCAGCAGTGAATGGATCTAAAAATGCAGTACCAACATCTGGCTTTAATAACATATCTGATTTATTAATTGGTTGCCATGCATCAACAGAAGAACCATCAAAAGGCATTCCTAATGATAATTGATCAGCTGTAACTGCACTCATCATATACGTTAAGTGATGCCACATCCCTTTCATATCTGTAAATCTAAAATCTACAAATTGTACTTCATTCTCTTCACAATATTTGAAAAACTCTTCGTTATTGTTAACAAATTTACCCATGTATAAACTCCTTAAAATTATTAACAAATATTGTATCAAAATAAAAAAAATGTAAGCTAAAAAAAATGTATAAAAAATATACAATGTATTATTTTTTATAATGTATCATCTAAAAAAGTGTTTAAAAAGTAACTAGTTGTTTATCTCTATTTTTAAAGGTCACGCATTTTGAATAACCAATATCTTTTGCAAAATTTACAAGCTCATCATATTTAAATCCTATTTGTTCAACTGCATGAGCATCAGAAGAGAATGTAATAGGAATATTTAATTCATATGCCATGGATAGTAAATCTTTAGAAGGATATGCTTCACCAATAGGTTTTCTTAAACCTGCTGCATTTATCTCTAAAACCATTTCTGATTTTTTTATTGCTTTTAATGCATTTTTAGCAAGTAATCTTATATCTTTATTTGGTAGATACTTAAATACTTTTATTAAATCTAAGTGCCCAACAATATCAAAATATCTAGAATTTGCCATTTGCTCAATTGCAGTAAAATAATCTATCCAAATATCATCTATATTTTTTTCTTTATATTTACCTATAAACTCTGGATTGTCAAAGCCCCATAAAGAGCTATTTTTTTCTTGAATAAAATGAACAGAGCCTATTAGATAATCCACGTCTGAATTTATAATTTCATCTAATATTAAATCTTTGTTCTGCATAAAATCGACTTCATAAGCCAGTAAAATTTCAATATCGTTTTTATACTTTTCTTTTAAAGTTTTTACTTCATTTTCATAGAAATCTTTCTCTGAAATATCCATACGATATTTAGGATCAAAATTCATTGGAGCATGTTCTGAAAATCCAAAAATATCAATCTTCATTTCAATTGCTTTTTGAACATACTCCTCCATACTACCAACTGCATGATTACAAAGAGTTGTATGATTATGTAAATCTACCCTAACTTTTTCACTCAAGATATACTCTTTCAATTTAATATGCCCGCACCTTTTATAGCTGTACTTCTATCTTCTGCATAAACTCTTTTTCCATCAATAATATCATATTTCCAAATAGGAGCAGCAGCTTTAAAATCTTCCACAAATTCATCTATCATTTCTAAGGCAACTCTTCTTTTAGGCGAACAAACAGCAGCTATATAAGAACTTTCATGATTTAAGACATCACCTCTACTATGTGCCATTAGAACAATTGCATTTTTTTCTTTTGCTTTCTCTTGCCAAGCATTAAACCAATTATTTAATATTGGTTCATAAATATCAAAACTTAAACCATCAATTCCATTTTCATCTCTAACTACACCATTAAATGTAATAATTGCTCCATAATTTGAATTTTTAAATTCATCAAACCAATTTGCATTTATTTTATTTACATCTAAAGGCCCATCACATAAAATTAAATTCTGCACATTAACCACCACATACTGGAGGAAGTAGCGATATTCTATCACCATCATTCAATGCAACATCTTTTGAGGAAATTAAAGTGTCATTTATTGCAACTGCACAAGTCTCTAACCATGTTGATACTTGCTCATCATTCTTTAAAATTGAACTTAATTCACTTAAATTAGTAATTTCTACTTCCATTGCGTTTTTGTTAATTGGGCCTAAGAATTCTACCTTAACCATTTTAACCCCTTATTTACAAATTTTTTAGTATTATATCGAATTTAATTTAATGTTAGGATGAGCTAAATCAATGATATTTGCAAAAATTGACTTTATAAACTTACTACCTTTTCACGTCTATATAAAAAAGAATATAAGATCAAACCAAATAAAATCTATAATTCAATATAAAAAGTCGTATCCAGCTGATATAAACCGAAAATTTAAAAAAAGAAAAGTTGATTCAGCTTTCATCTCTTCAATTACTTCAAGAGGTGAAAAAAGATTAAACCTTGGAATAGTAGCAAAAAATGATGTTCAATCAGTTATCTTAATTCCAGGAATTCCCAAAGATGATTTTCAAAGTGAAACTTCAAATGCCTTAGCAAAAGTATTAGATTTAAAAGGCGAAGTTTTAATAGGAGATAAAGCATTAAAATATTTCCACGAAAATAAAGATAAAGAATTTATAGATTTAGCAAAAGCTTGGAAAGATAAATATAAACTTCCTTTTGTATTTGCGACACTTTGTTACTCTAAAAATGGAAAAATGTTAGAAAAAATTATTAAAGGATTTAATAAAAAACATATTAAAATTCCGCAATATATTTTAAACTCTTATTCAAGAAGATCAGGGATATCTAATAAAAACATTTTAGAATATCTTGAAAAAATAGATTATGATATAGGGGAACAAGAAACAAGAGCTCTAAAAAAATTTCTTAAACTTACAAAATAAAAAGGTTATAAATGGATATTATTGATTCAATAATTTTAGGAATCATAGAAGGAATTACTGAATTTCTACCTATCTCTTCAACAGGTCATCTAATTGTTGCAAGTGAATTTTTAGGAATAGACCAAAATTCTGTTACGAAAGCATATGAAGTGATTATTCAATTTGCTGCTATTTTAGCAGTTGTTTTAAACTATCCAAGTAAATTTACTTTCAAACATATTGATTTATGGACTAAAATTTTTATTGCTTTCTTACCTATTGCAGCTATTGGTTTTCTTTTTTCAAATCAAGTAAAAGCATTATTTTCACTTGAAGTAGTTGCTATTATGTTTATTATTGGAGGAATTGTATTTTTAATAGTTGAAAAATTTTATGATGAATCAAAACATATAACAAGTGATGTTGAAGATGTCACATATAAACAGTCTTTATATATAGGATTAGCACAAATTTTTGCGCTAATCCCTGGTACAAGTAGAGCTGGTTCAAGTATTATTGGAGCTATGTTAGTTGGACTTAATAGAAAAGCTAGTGCAGAATTTTCTTTTCTTTTAGCCTTTCCTGTTATGTGTGCTACTACAGGATATGATTTATTAAAACACCATAATGAATTATTTTCAGATGCAAATTTAATGAATCTTCTAGTTGGATTTGTTATCTCATTTTTAGTTGCATTTATTGCAATTAAACTATTTCTAAAATTCTTAGAAAACTTTACTTTTGTTGCATTTGGAATTTATAGAATTCTATTTGGTATCATTCTACTTATTGTTATGTAGAATGATATCAACTATGGATTCAACTGCATCACAGTTAATTGAATTGACTAATTTTTTACTCATCAAATAATTATCTTTTTTTAATATATCAATAAGTACATCTTCATTTAAATCTTTTTCACGTGATATATAACAAAGACCCTTTTCTTCTAAAAATTTTGCATTAGTATATTGATGATCTTTTGCAGCATAAGGATAGGGAATAAAAAGTGTTGGTAAAGAATTAGCACTTAATTCCCAAAGAGTTGAAGCACCAGCTCTACTAATTGCAAAATCGGCTTCATTCATCTTTTTTGATAGCTCTTTAGTAAAAGCAAAAACATCAACATCAATCTTCATTTCTTTATAGGCTTTAGTAACACGCAAGATATCAGCTTTACCTGTTTGATGGATTATTCTTAAACCTAATTTGTCTAATCTAGGTGCAACTTTTATTGCAAAATTATTAATTGCTTGTGCCCCTTGAGAACCACCTAAAAAGATTACAGTTTTTAAATCATCTCTAATTCTTGCATTATTAAAAAATTCTTCTGATACAGGATAATCTTTTATTAATGATTTATCATCAAAAGAAGAGAATATTTCAGTTGCAAATTTTGAAGTTAGTTCATTTAATCTACCCATCACAGAATTTTGTTCATGTATATATAGTTTGCAACCCCAAGATAAAATTGAAGCAAAAGTGGCAGGAGCAGCAGAAAACCCACCTACGCTAATCACTGTTTTTACATTATTTTTACTATAAATATTAAAACATTGATTCATTGCTTTAAATATTTGAAACAAAGAACTAAGTTTTCCTAGACCTTTTTTATTTACTACTCCTTTAGTATCTAAAAAGATAGTCTTTTTTAATCTTTTATCCCCTTCAAACCAAGTTTTATCTTGACCATTTATTGAACCAATAAAAATAGGTTTTATTCCTCTTTTATTAAACTCTTCAATAAATGAATCCGCAACTTTTAAATGTCCACCAGTACCACCACCAGTTATAACAACTGAACCCTTCATATTTACCTAACCTTTTTATTCATATCTACTGATTTACTAATTGAAAGAACTAATCCAATTGCAACTGACATTGATAACATGGATGAACCACCATAACTTAAAAGTGGAACTGCGATACCTTTTATTGGAATCATTCCTGATATTCCATAAGAATTTATTAAAAATGCAATAATAATCATTAATGCAATACCAATAGTAAATAAATGATATATTTTATTTTCAACTCTTCCACTAATTTTAAAAATTCTTAACACTATTAAAAACATAATTATCGTAATAAAAACTAAGCCTAATAATCCCAGTTCTTCTGTAATCCCTGCTAAAACAAAATCTGTATGAACCTCACTTAAAAAACCTAATTTTATATTTCCAAAGCCAACACCTTGCCCAAATACCCCTCCATTATGCATTGCATTTAGAGAATGAGATACTTGATAAGGTTCAGGAAGTTCATCAATTCTTAAATAATTATCAGCCCATTCAGGTAAAATAGATAAAATTCCATCTTGTACCATCGCCCACCATGAAAAAATTCTTTGAATTCTATGAGGAGCAGCAACAATTAAACCAATTAATGCAATAACTCCAACAACACCAAGAGAAACAAAAACTTTATAACTTCTATTTGCAAAAATAAGAAGAATAAATAAAATTCCACCTAATAAAACAACTTGTCCTAAATCTTTTTGTAAAAATGCAATTATAAAAACCACTACAAAAAATGTTAAGAAATATGGAGCTAAGAGTAAAAACTCTTGTTTCAATCCAATTTTTCTTGGAACCTCAATTAATCTTCTATGAAAAGACCAAGATAAAAAATATATAAAACCTATTTTAAAAAATTCTACAGGAGATAAAGAAAATCCTGGTAATCGAATCCATCTATTTGCTCCACCAGAAGCTGTAACCATAGAAGTTGGTAATATTGGCATTATTGCCATTAAAATAAAAAAAAGAATAAAAAGTCCCATTCCTACATGATTGACAACTTTATCTGGTTCCATTCTAGAAAATATCCACATGATAAATATTGATAAAGTCCCTACAAATAATTGTCTAATAAAAAAATGAAATTGATTATAGCCATAATATTCCACTGTATATATACTTAAAGAGTACGAAAAAATTATACTCATTGTGATTAATAATGAAACTAATAAAAAAAGTATATAGTCTGCTTCAAATATGCTATTTTTTTTATTGTTATCTTTAATTTGATTTTTGTTAGAATGCATTTTTTATTATATTACATTATGGATAAATATGTCTTCAATTCTAGAGGAAAAAGATAATAAAATCAAAAAAATTGTGATTTTGTTTTTCTTTATACTTTTTTTACTTATTATACTTTTAATTTCAGTATTTGATACAATCAAAAGCTATAGAAGATTGCCCTCATTAGATACTACTAAAAAAGAATTGTCTGTACGTGGAGATATTATAAGCTCTGACAACTTTAAAATCACTACATCAAAAAAAATTTACAAAGCCTCTATTGACACAAGACATTTAGATCAAAATAAAAAAGATCTATTTATAAAACTCTTTTCAATCTATAGTAATATCCCATACAAAAAAATATCGAAGAAAATTGAAGAATCATTAAATAAGCCAGGAAATTTAGTTTTATCTTATAACATCGACTCTAAAACTGCAAAAAACTTAAAAGAATTAGGTTTTAAACTACGTAAACTAAAAGTATTTAAACCAAGAAAAGTTCGTGGAGGGAAAATACTTAGAGGATTAAGTATCAATGAAAGTGGTGAAAAAAGATTATACTCATATGATAATACTTTAACGCCAGTTGTAGGATATATTACCAAGTTTGAATCAGAAAAAGGGAAAACAAAAGTAAAAGGGATTAAAGGTCTAGAAAAAAAATTTGATGAACTTTTAAATAACAGTAAAGATGGAATATTAAGTGGAAATAGAGATGTTTTATCGTATATCTCATTTAATAAAGGCTCTGTAATCAAACAAAGAGTTGATGGTGCTAATTTAGTTTTAAATATACCTCTAAAACTTCAAAAAAACAATGAAATGATACTAGATATGTATAAAAAAAAACTCGTAGCAGATGAAATTATAGTATCAATAATGGATAGTAAAACTGGTAAAGTTTTATCATTAGCTTCTTCAAATAGATTTAATCCAGAAAAAATATATCAAAAAGATATTCCTTCTTTAAATGTAAATGCAATAGAATACCAATTTGAGCCAGGTTCAATTATAAAACCTATATCAATAGCACTAGTAATGGATAAAAAAAGAATTAAAAAAAATGAACTATTTTTTGCTCATAATACAAAAGGAAAAGCAAACAAAAAAGGAGAATTTCCTAGAGGTCGATATAAACTAGGACGTTGGTCAATTAAAGATGATCATAGATTTAAAAAACATTATCTAACTGTTGATGATATATTTATATTTTCATCAAATATTGGTACACTTCAATTAGCACAAAGACTTAGTGGACCAGAATTTTATGAAGGAATGAAAAGATTTGGTTTTACAAGAAAAACTGGAATTGATTTACCTTATGAAAAAAAAGGTGTAATGCCAAAAATATGGCAATTTTCAGCAAATGATAAAAAGAAAGAAGACAATGTATTTAAAGCAACAGTATCTTATGGCCAAGGAATGACTTCAACTTTTATGCAAGCATTAAAAGCCTATTCAATATTTAATAATAAAGGATATGCAGTAACTCCCAAAATATTATCTCATATTGAAATTGATAATGAAAAATATAAAGAAGACAAATTAAAAAATGAAAGAATCATCTCTGAAAAAACAGCAAATGAAATAAAAAGGATGTTAATTAAAACTGTTGATAAAGGAACAGGAAAAGCAGCACAAATACCAGGTCTTGAAATCGGTGGGAAAACAGGAACTGCTCAAATAGCAAGACGTGGTAAATACCTAAAAAAATATATATCATCTTTTTTTGGCTTTGTAAATGATGGAGAAAATTCATATACAATTGGAGTAACAGTAATGAATCCTATATCAACTGGTAAATATTGGTATTATCATTATGCTTCATGGTCTGCTGTACCAGTATTTAAAGAAATAACAAACAATCTAGTTAAATTAAACTACCTAAAACCAAAAAACGATATAATTTCAAAAAAATAAAATAAAGGAAAAATATGTTCGGATTTTCAAAAGAACTTAAAAAATATGACTATTCACAAGAAGAATTATCAAAATTTCAATATGCTAAAGTAACAACAGAAAATGGAGTTATTTGGTTAAAACTATTTAATAAAGAAACACCTAATACTGTTTCAAATTTTGCAACATTAGCAAATGATGGTTTTTATAATGACTTAAACTTTCATAGAGTAATTCCAGGTTTCATGGCTCAAGGTGGTTGTCCTAATGGCACAGGTACAGGAGGTCCAGATTGGGCAATTGAATGTGAAACAACAGCTGAGAAACAAGTCCATAAAAAAGGTAGCTTATCAATGGCACATGCGGGGAAAGATACAGGAGGAAGCCAATTCTTTATTTGTTTTGTACCTTGTCCTCATTTAGATGGAGGTCATACTGTTTTTGGCGAAATTGAAGAAGGAGATGAAGAAAGCTTTATTTCTTTAGATTCTGTTAGTCAAAATGATAAAATAATTTCAATAGAAATATTAGAAAATAAAAACTAAGAAATTCACATAACAAAGGGAAAAGGTCAGTTGAGAAACTGGCCTTTTTTTTTAATAAAAAATATACAATAAAATACCTATAAATAAGTAGGAAAAATGAAAAAACTAATACTACTAACAATCCTGATAATAAAACCTCAAATAATAAACGCAAATACAAACTATAAACCAGATTATTATACGAAAGAAGGATATTGTGTAGTAAATACAATAAATAAAAGATATGAAGGATTAAAAGCCTTTAAAACAGAAATAGAATTTTTAAATTATTGTAAAGGAAAAATGATATTTAAATATAAAGAAGATAAATGTAGATGGTTTACAATGAAAGATATGAAATTTGATATCTTAATTAGTGATAATAAAAATAAAAAAGAGCTGTTTAAAATAGGAGAAAGAAAAGAACTCTGTACAAATAAAGTAATAGAAGAGATAAAAATAAACATCTTAAAAAGAAATATGAACCTTAATAAAAAAAGAGAGATGGAGCTCACAATCGGAGTTGAACCGATAACCTCTTCCTTACCATGGAATTGCTCTACCATTGGAGCTATGCAAGCAAATAAGAAGAAATAATCCT
>NZ_BDIR01000018.1 GCF_001895145.1 Arcobacter sp. LA11
CTCTCTCAAAAGAAACTAAATTCTATAAATTCTAAATATGGTGAAAAAGCTAAAAAAAGAGCTATCATATGGGATAAAGTTATGCAAAATGCAAAAGGAAAAGATACTCTTCATAAACTAAAAGCAGTAAATGATTTTTGGAATAAGATAAAATATCGAAGAGATAAAGCCCATTGGGGTAAAAAAGATTATTGGGCTGCACCTTTTGAATTTTTGGGTACAGGAGCTGGTGATTGTGAAGATTATGCAATTGCAAAATACTTTAGTTTAAGAAAATTAGGAATTCCAGAAAAAAAGCTTAGAATTACATATGTAAAATTTTTAAGAAAAAGAACAAAATATGAAGAAGCACATATGGTATTAACTTATTATCATAAACCAGGTGCAACACCAATTGTATTAGATAACATTAATAAAAAACTAAAGTTAGCAAGTAAAAGAAAAGATTTAAGACCAGTATATAGTTTTAATGCTAGTGGGTTATGGCAAGCTAAAAATAAAGGTAAAACATCTTTAAGAGTAGGTAAAAATAACTTACGAAACTGGAAATCTTTAATGAATAGAATTTAAAAGGGGAATAATATGTCTTTATCAAAACAACTGTATTTAATCATTGCAATTATATTTTTTATAATCTTTAGTGGAAACTTTATAATAAGTGTAAAGAATACTAAAGAATATTTAGAAATAGAATCAGCTACAAAAGCTCAAGATACGGCAACTTCATTAGGCTTAAGTCTAAAACCTCTTATAAAAGATAAAGAAGACCCTGAAATTGAGTCAATCATACGTGCCATCTCAAATAGCGGCTTTTATAAAGAAGTTAGACTTGAAGATGCAGATTTTACAATTACAAAAAAAGAACTAATTGGCGCAAGTACTGAACTTGATGATTCAAATTGGACTATTAGCCAGATTTCTGTTGAACCTAAATATGGACATGTTGAGAAAGTTCAATCAGATGCAAATATGAATGAACAACTTTTAAAATTAGAAAATGAAGAAGACTTAGGATTTGAAGAGGAAGAAGAAGAGATATTATATAGATATATTCCAAGTGAAATGTATGAAAAAGGCGGTAATATAACTTTTAATTTTACTGCAAATAATGATAAAAATCATATCGATACATTTGCAAACTTAACAATTAACAAAGTATTAGTACAAGAACAAAGAGACGTAAAGTTTGAGTACGTACCAAAATGGTTTATTGATTTAATTCCTATTAGTCTTGATGAAAAATATAGTGAAATATCAAATGGTTGGAATACAACAGCAATCATTTATATAAGCCCAAATCCTGGAGAAGCTTATGCAAAATTATATGAACAAGCTAGAGGTTCTATAATTTATGCAGTTATAGCCTTTATTATTTCAATGATAATTCTATTGATATTTGTTCAATATCTATTAAGACCTCTCAAAAAAATTGAAAAACTTGCAAAAGATATTGCAAAAGGGAAATTTGGAGTTATAGAAGAATTGCCATGGACAACTGAAATAAAAAATGTTGCAATAGCTATGAATGATATGTCAAGAAAAATCGAGGCAATTATAAATAAGCTAAATAATAATTTAGAAACTTTATCAAAAAAATTATCACAAGATGAACTAACAGGACTTAGTTTAAAACCTACCTTAGAAACAGATATGAAAGACATGTTCTTACATAAAAATAAAGGTTATATATTTAGTATAAAAATTGATAATTTAGCAGCTTATGCAAAAAAACATACAAATACTGAGATAAACGATTATATACTGAGTTTTTCAAATGTATTAAAAGATGTTTCAACGGATAAAAAGTTAGAAACAAAAGCATATTTAGAATCAAAAGCATATAGATTTTTTGGTTCAGAGTTTGTTTTGATTGCTAAAAAATGTGATTATGAATGTGCTAAAGATATTTGTTTAAGATTAAAAACAAAATTTGAAGAATTAGCTCTTAATTATAGTCTTAAAGAAGTAGCGCACATAGGAGCTACACCATTTAATCAATTAGGAAGTATCCCTGAAATGCTCCAAGCAGCAAATGAAGCTTATGAAAAAGCTAAATTAATTGGTCCAAATGAATATGTAATAAGAAATTCTAGCGATTCATCAAGAAATATGGATGTATGGAGAGATTTAGTATTTGAAATTATAGATCAATCAAATTTTGATGTAGATTATATTAATGATGCTTATTCTTTAGAAAATGAAGAAAAAAAACTTGTAATGCAAGAAGCCTTTACTACTGCAAAAGATAAAGATAATAATAATATTCCAATAGGAACATTTGTATCTATTGCAGAAAAATACGAAAAAGTAATTGAGTTTGATAAAGCTGTTATTTCAAAAGTTATTAGCCATATTACAATTAATAATATCAAACATGATATTTGTATTAATTTATCTTTAGACTCAATTTCAAATAATGAATTTATACTTTGGTTACAAAAAGAGATTTCTAAAAATAAAAAAATCGCTCAACAATTAGTCTTTTCAATTACTGCATACTCAGCAGCAAAAGATATTACTATATTTAAAAACTTTTGTGATTATATACAAAGTTGTGGTTCAAAAACTATTATAAAAAGATTTGAAACAAAATTTATACCAACAGAAAATCTAAGAGACTTCAATCTTGATTATATAAGACTAGCGAGGGATTATACTTGTAGTGTATGTCAAGATAAAGCTAAAAAAGAGTTCATTGAATCTATTAATGATTTAGCTCATCTTTTAAATATAAAAGTAATTGCAGAAAATGTAAAAGACAATGAAGATTATGAAGTAATTAAAAAATTCAAATTATATGGAGCTAGTAGATAATCTACAGCTTCATTAACTTCTATATTAATACAAGGTTAATAATCCTATATTATAATTCTTTTTTTACTTATAAGGATAAGAATGTTTGAAAAATTTTTAAGATTTTTTGTAACTAACTCAAGAATGAATTATACTTTATTTGTGTTAGTTTTTGCGATTGGAATTTGGTCTTATATTAATACCGCAAAAGAAATATTTCCTAGTTTTGAACTTGACATGATTTCAATTAAAGGCTCATACAGTGGTGCAAGTGTTGATATACTTGACAAGATGGCTGTTAATGAGATTGAAGATAATATTAAAAATATTGATAGTGTAGATACAATATCTACAATTATAAGTCCAGGTAGTTTTACTATTGTCTTAGAATTAAAAAAAGGTAAAGATAAATATAACGAAGCAAATAAAATAAAAGATGCTATTACACTTGTAAAATCAAATTTACCCTCGGATATGGATGAACCAACAGTTAATGCACTTGAACGTTCAAGGTCTTTAATTGATGTATCTTTAACATCCAAAAAATATACTACAGATGAACTAAAACCCTTTGCAGACAAATTAAAAAGTAAACTTCTATCAATAAATGGAATAAATGACATCACGATATTTGGAGACTCAGATAAATATTTTGAAATTTTATTAAATGATAAAAAAATTGAAGCCCTAGATTTAAACAAAAATGACATTTTTAATGCAATATCCACATTATCATATATTTTCCCAGTTGGGAAAATTGAAGGTAATAGTAAACACTATTATATATCAACTTATAATGGAGCAAAAACATCCCAAGCTTTTGCAAATACCCTTATTAGAATAAACAATCAAAATGTATATCTAAAAGATATTGCATATGTATCAAAGAGATATGAAGACTCCTCTACTCTTTATTCATTTAATGGGGAAAATGCACTATCTTTAGCAATAGAACAAAGTGATACCGCTGATGCAATAAAAGTTGCACAACAAATAAATGAAATTTTACCAGAGATAAACAAAACAAATAAAGATATCACAATTACTATTGCTGATGACAACAGTGAAAGAATCTTAGATAGATTAAATATCGTTGTATCAAATATTTTACTTGGAATTATTTTAATCACTATACTAGTAATGATTTTAATAAACTTTAGGATGTCAATCATTATTGCAATTGGTATTCCTACATCTTTTGTAATTGCAGCAATTTATATGTACTTATCTGGTTATACAATAAATATGATATCTCTTGTTGGAGTATTGATTGCAATTGGTATTGTTGTTGATGATGCTATTGTAGTAAGTGAAAATATTCAACAATATATTGAAGAGGGTTACCCTCCAAAAGAAGCTGCTGTATTGGGTGCTAAAGAGATGGTTAAACCAGTTACTGTAGCATCTATTACAACACTATTTTCTTTCCTTCCTGTATTGATGATAAGTGGAACAATGGGTGAAGTTATGAAATTAATACCTATTGCCTTAAGTGCACTTGTAGTTGCATCTTTAATTGAATCATTTGTATTTCTACCTATACACGCAGCCCATACTTTAAAAAATAAAGCAAAAGTAACTTCATGGGAAAGAGCAAATAGAATTTATAGTTCTATTATTCATTTCTTTATGAATTGGAAAAAAACATTTTTAATAATATTTGTAATTCTTGTTCCAATAGCAACATATACAGCAATTAAAACTTCAAAATTTCAACTATTTCCAAAATTTGATGCAACAGATGTAAAAATTTCTATGAAAGCAGATAAAAATACAAAACTTGAAGACGCATTTAAAATTGTTCAAGCAATTGAAGCAGATATGATAAAAAATAAAGATAAATTTTTTATAAGAAGTATAGATTCTGTTGCTGGATATAGAAAGGATACCGGTAATAATACTGAAAGATTCCCTTATGTTATGTATATGACAGTTGAACTACAGAAATTAAAAGCTGCAAACTTTTTAGATAGGTATGTAACGCCTTATCTTAGTTTTTATTATGATAAAGAAGGAAGAACGAGAACTGAGAAATCAAAAGTAATTGCAAAAAAACTTAACAAATTTATTAAAGAAAGAAACTATAAAGAAAAATACAATTTAGATGAAATTTCTGTATTAGAAAGAAAAGTTGGTCCAGTAAAAGCAGATATAAAAATTGGTCTTGTTTCAAATGATAATGAAAAAGTTATCTCGGCAATACAATCCCTTCAAAAAGAACTAAATGAAATAAAAGGTATTAAATCTGCATCAAACTCACTAAAATTTGGAATTGATGAAATAAAATTAAAAATAAATTCGTATGGAGAACAACTAGGAATAGATGAAGCATTTATAGGTTCATACCTTTCAAATATGTATCTTTCAAAAAAGAAAGGTGTTACTTTTGATGCAACTGATATGTTAGATATAAAGATAGAAAGTATAAATAAAGATGATTTTGAAAGTTTTAAGAACTTAGAAATTCCATTAATAGATGGAACATTTATTGCCTTAAATCAAATAGCTGATTTTAAAACTATAAAAGGTTTTGAACAACTTTTAAAAGATAATGCAGAGAAAAACTTTTACGTCTTTGCAAATGTAGATCCAGATATTATAACAGCAACTGAAGTACTAGAAAAGCTAAACCCATCGCTAGAAAGAATTAAACAAGATGGAATTAAACTTGTGTTCAAAGGAGAAGCAGAAAAAAACAAGTCTCTTAAAAATGATCTTATATTAGCTTCTGCTCTTGCAATTATTCTTATCATGTTAGCTATGTTGTATTTATTTAACTCTTTTAGAGAAACTTTTATTTTAATGAGTGTTATTCCATTTTCATTATTAGGAGTATTAATTGGTCATAAAATAATGGGATTAAATTTATCAATGCCTTCAATGATTGGAGCTTTAGGACTTGCTGGAGTTGTTATAAATGATGGTATTATTATGATGACATATCTTAAAAAAGCAAAAAGTTTAAATGATGTTTTTAATCAAGCTACAAAAAGATTTAGACCAATTATACTAACAACAATTACAACTTTAATAGGTATGAGTTCTTTAATTTTCTTCCCAACAGGACAAGCTGTTATTTTTCAACCAATTGCGATAGGACTTGGGTTTGGACTTTTATGGGGAACGGTACTTAACCTTATCTATTTACCAGTACTATATTCAATTTCGCATAAATTAAAAGGAAACACCTAAAGAAATAGGAACATCGCTTTTACAGTTAACTCTTTAGGCTCTTCTCCAAGAGCTGTTAAAGAGTTTTCTACATTATCAATCATTTGTGTTAACAAAATTTCAAATGAAAAGTTTGAATGATCAAAAACACTCTCTTTATTTTCTTTAATAAATTTTAATTCAGCTATTTTTTCATATGATATTTGTTCATTGTCTTTGCTCTTTTTAGCCAACTCTATCTGCCAATTATTCTGCCATGTTAAAAATAAATAGTTTCCAAAAACATCTTTATCAACTTTTAATTTCCATTTTAAAATTTGTAAATTCTTATGTAGCTTACCTAATTTTTCTTTATCATATTCTAGAGCTATAACTCTATGACCTTTATCTAGTTCATAAGAATCATATATTAAATAATAAAGTCCTAAAATTAAATAATCATTTCTTGACACTATATTATCTTTGCTAAATGCAATTTGTAAATAATCTTTATAATTTGATAAAGTGCTCTTTTTATATTTCAATAAAAAATCTTTTTCTAAGTCATTAATTAATCTATATATTCGTGGTGATAAATTTTTACTATAAGATTGAGGATTTCGCTTATCTAGCTTTTCTTTAAAAGATAAAAGATGTTTTTGTATTTTTTTATAATCTTTTTTTATAATATTTGCAGAGTTACTTTGAAAAGCATCTTTCACATCTTCTTGTTTTGGCATGCATCCACTAAAAAACAATACTAAAATACATAATGATAAAACCTTTATACTATTCATTTTTTAGTTTGCCTTGATGTAATTATTTAAACTAAAAGCTATTATGAAATAGCTTTTAATTCGTTTTCAATTTTTTCTAATTTATTTCTAGCTTCTTCTAAAGCTTTTTTATTCTCAAGAACCACAGATTCAGGAGCATTTGCTACGAATCTTTCATTTGAAAGCATCCCATTTAATTTATTTACTTCTTTTTCTGTTTTCTCTTTTTGTTTAGTTAATTTATCAATAATTGGACTCATATCAATTTCACTTGTTGGTAAATAAACTTCTAGGTTATCAGATACATCTGTAATTGAGTTTTCAACTTTTGATTTTACAAATTCTATATCTGTAACTTTTGCAAGTTTTTCAATAAATGGTTTAGCAACAGTTGTATCAATCTGTTTATCTAATTTAATATATGCTTTGGCAATTTTAGAGTTACCCATATCAATGACTACTTTAGCACGTCTAAGTGCTGTAATTGCTTCTTCAATGATTTCAAACATCGCTTCAATATCTTCATCTTTAGCTATTTCTTTAGGGAAGTTGCAAACCATTAAGGAATCAGCACCATCTTCTATTGAAGAACCTGATAATTTGTGATATAAATAATCAGAAATAAATGGCATAAAAGGAGAAACCATTTTTAATGTCTCTTTGAAAATTGCACCTAATTCAGAGATTGATTCTTTTGAAGCTTTAGAGTACTCAATACCCCAATCACAAAACTCTGTCCATACAAATTTATATAAAATTGATGCAGACTCATTAAACTTAAAAGCTTCAAGAGTACTTCTTACATCCTCAACAGCGTGAGAAAGTCTAGATTGCATATACTTTCCAAGTGGAGTTTTAATTTCTATATCTTTTAAATCAGCAAATGTATCAACATTTAATGTTAAGAAATTAGAGGCATTATATAATTTATTTGTAAAGTTTCTAAACTGCTCTAAGTTTTTAGCACCAAGTTTAATATCTCTTCCTTGAACCGCTAAATAAGCCAATGTAAATCTGATAATATCAGCTGAATGCTCTTCAACCATATCAAGAGGGTCAATTACATTACCTTTTGATTTAGACATTTTAGCACCATGTTCATCACGTACTAGTGCATGCATATAAATGTCTTTAAAAGGTAGTTCTCCTTGGAAATGATCACCCATCATCATCATTCTAGCAACCCAGAAGAACATAATGTCAAACCCAGTAATTAAAAGTGAATTTGGATAAAAGTCTTTCATATCTTGAACTTCATCATATAACTCTTGAAGTTGACCATTATTTCCCCAACCTAATGGTGACATTGCCCATAGTGCAGATGAAAACCAAGTATCAAGAACATCTGGATCTTGAATTATATTTTTAGAAGAACATTTAGGACAAGCTTCTGGTTCATCAGCTTTATCAGCCCATTGATGATTACAATCATTACACGTGAATACTGGAATTCTATGTCCCCACCATAATTGTCTAGAAATACACCATGGTCTTAATTCATCCATCCATGCAGTATATGAATTAATCCAATGTTGTGGATGGAAATTATTATGTGCTTTTGTTTTATCAATAGAAGATTTTGCTATTTTTTCAGATAAGAACCATTGCTGAGAAATAAACGGTTCAACAATATTTTTACATCTATAACAATGCCCTACTTGGTGAATATGGTCTTCGATTTTAACAATATATCCTGCATTTTCTAAAGCTTTTACAATAACTGGTCTAGCTTCAAGTCTTTCAAGCCCTGCAAACTCTCCACAGTATTCATTTAAAATACCTTTTTCATCAAACACTTTGATAAATTCTAAATCGTGTCTTTTACCCACTTCGTAGTCATTTTGGTCATGTGCAGGAGTAACCTTTACAATACCTGTTCCAAACTCCATATCAACATGAGAATCAGTAATAACCTTAATAGTTCTATCTGTTAATGGTAATAATACTTCTTTTCCAATAATATCTGTGTATCTAGAATCATCAGGATGAACCATAATAGCTGTATCCCCAAAGTATGTTTCAGGTCTTGTAGTAGCTACTTGTAATTCTCCTGAACCATCAGCAAACTTATAAATCATATGATAAAATTTACCATTAATCTCTTCATGTTCAACTTCAATATCAGATAATGCACCATCATGTGTACACCAGTTAACCATATAATTATTCTGAGTAATATGACCATCATTATATAAAGATATAAATGCTTCTTTTACAGCCTCTTTAAGACCAGAATCCATTGTAAATCTTTCTCTTTTCCAAGCGGGAGTAACTCCTAGTTTTCTCATTTGATGAACAATATTCCCACCTGAAGTCTCTTTTTGTAACCATGCTCTTTCTAGAAATTTTTCTCTTCCAATTTCTTCTTTTGTAGTACCTTCAGCTAAAAGTTGTTTTTCAACAACATTTTGAGTTGCAATACCAGCATGGTCAGTTCCAGGTTGCCAAAGAGTTTTAAACCCGTCCATTCTTTTGTATCTAGTAATAATATCTTGTAATGTAAATGTAAGTGCATGACCTATATGTAAGCTACCTGTTACATTAGGTGGTGGCATCATAATTGAAAAGTTCTTACCCTCTTCTTGAATAGATTTGTTTCCATCAATTTCAAAATAACCTCTATCTTCACAGATTTTATAATAGTTATCTTCTACTTTTGATGGTTCGTATTTCTCACTCATTTAAATTCCTATATGTTGATTATCATCGTGTGTTTTGTTAAATATCCGCGATTATATCTAAATGTTGTTTTATATAAGATAATGATTAAAGAAATAGCTTAGAAAACTAAAACTTATAATGATTGAGATTAAAAAAAGACACTTTTGAATAGCTATTAACTTCTAATTCAATTATACTTTTTTTTGCTAACAAAACATCTAAGAATCCTACTAGCTTTTTAATATTGTCATTAATATTTTCTAAGTATTCTTCTAAATGAAAAATTTCGTTATCAGGTTCTATTTGTTTTAAAAGAAAAGATTTTATTAAATTACTTCTATCTCTTTTCGTAATAAAATCAATTTGATTGTGTAAACTTTTCTTTTTTTCTTTTTCATATTTAATTTGTTCTTCTGTTTGACTTTGTCTGATTCTCTCTTGACTTAAGATTCTTTCTATTTCATCAATTGCATAATCTACCTCACTTAAACTATCCTCGTCTTTTGTGAAACTAGAATTAACATCTTCTGAAATTATATTACTTACTTTTGAAATAGAATTTGAGTTCATTTTATACCTTTTGTACTTTTTTTATATAAAAACAATAACATACTAGTGTCACAGTTAGCGTCACAGTTTTTATTTTTTTTGTATAAAAAAAGTACAAATTTCACTTGAAATTAAGTCTTCAATCAGATATAATCATTCCAATTATAAAAATGGAAAATAATAAAATATATGAAAAAAATAAATAAAAATCTTTTAAGCAATCTTTATATGATTAGACATGGAGAATCAACATGTAATACATTCAACCGCCTTGCTGGTAAAATCGATGTTCCATTGACTTATCTTGGTAAAAGACAAGCACTTGAAGGTTCAAAGAAATGTAAAGACTTAGTATTTGACAAGATATATGTATCCCCACTTCAAAGAGCATTTGAAACTGCAAATATAGTATTAAATAACCATTCTATTAGTAAAAAAAACTTTTATGTTGATAGTAGGTTAAAAGAAAGAGACTTTGGAGATTTCACATTAGAGAACAAGTCTATTTTACAAAAAATACATGGAATAAAAGAATATGAAAAAGCAGTAAACTTAGATAGTCAAAAAATGAAAAGAGGAGAAACCTATCAAGAATTCTCTGGTCGTGTAATAGATTTCTTCTATAAAGAAATTGTTCCTGCTTTAGAAGCAGGAGACAAGGTCATTGTAATTTCACATAAATACGTAATTGAACTTTTTTGTAACTTAATACTTGAAAAACCAATTGAAAAAAAATTTGATTTAAGACTTCCAAATGCTGAAGTTCTTGAAGCGGATAAATTATTACAATATACAAAACATGAAAATGAAAAAGCTAATATATTTAAAGATTGGTTAGTAATCCATCATCATTGGGTTTTTACAATTAGTTTATTTATAGGATTGATTATGGGTTATTTCCAAATAAAAATTGAAACTGATCCAATAATTTTATTATCTATTTTAATGGTAGCTACAGCAATAACTATGGCTAGAATTAATATAGAAAATTCTATAGAATATATTTACGATAAAAATACCTTGTTCTTAGTGTTTATACGGTATTTAATTCTTCCTTCTATTTTCATATTAACTATCTATTTTTCTACAATTAAATTAAATGAGGTTATTGCTACAACAATTCTGTTCTTATCAGCACCTACAGCAATAATTGCTCTTACTATAAGTAGATCTGTTGGTGGATTTATTATGCCAACACTTTCATTTACAATATTAGCATCAATAGTAAGTCTCATACCATTTACACTAGCGATGTCATTATTTTTTAATAACAATCCATTTTTTGTTTTTTATATATGTTTTTTTGTAACTGGTCTTTCATTACTAATTCCATACCTCTTTATTTTGCAAGCAAGAAAATTAAAACCAATCAGAACTGCTAAAATTGGAGAAAGATATGCATTTTTATCAATACTACTTATTTCTATTTTTATAATTTTAGTTTCGATGAGTCTTGGACCTATTTCATTTGTAAAAATATTAATAGCAACTGCAATTGCAGTTGGGCTAAGAGTTATTGCAGCTATATTTTCCCTTAGTAGTCATATAAATTCGTTAGATACTTATATTTCTATGGCTTATCCAAATATATTTTTAATTATTGTAATAGCTTCAATGATAGGACATTCATTAATAGAAGAAATAGCTATACTTTTTTTACTGCCAATGTTTTTATTATCTATATTTGATAATTGGTACTCAAAGTTTTTTTATATTCAAACAAATGATACTAGATTACATAGTATTTTGAATATTTCAAAAGAGAATTAATTCTCTTCTGAAGTTTTTGCAACTAAACCTGCTTCTTTTAAGAAAGGAGAATGGATAAAATCCATCCTTTTTACTTTATCATATTTTGCATAGCTTAAATAAAGTATATCTTTAGCTCTTGTAACTGCTACATAGAAAAGTCGTCTTTCTTCTTCTAGACTTCCACCTTTGCTCATTAATTTTCTATTAGGGAAACGTCCATCCATAAGGTCTATTACATATACTTCTTTGAACTCTAAACCTTTACTTGCATGAACAGAAAGAAGATTTACGCCATCGCCTTCACTCATTTCACTTCCACCTAAAATCATAGAGTTAACAAACTTTGAGAGATCATGAAAATTTCTAGATAAATTTTTCAAAAGCATCACTTTTCTATTAATCTTAGCTAACGCTTTTGCTTTTTGGATGGCATTTATTGTTCCATCTTTTTGTGTTGCTCTTTTAATTGCTAATGATTCTTTTATCTTAGAATACATCATAGAAGAAGTAATACTTGTAACTAAAGAATCAGGATTTTTCGTACGTCTTAAATGTTTAATTAATAAATAAAAATCATAAATATATTTTGCACCATCAACACTAAGTTTTGGATGTTTTAAAATAGGATTTGATAAAAATGCTTCTTCAAAATTGCAATCTTTAAATTTAGATATTGAACCTAATTCTAGAAAATCATCAAAAAGACCAAGCTGTATATTTTTGACTTTATTAGATTCATATGGATTATTTATATTTGCATCTGGATGGAAAAGTCCTTTGAACATATCTCCTGAACCAAGCTTTATTAATGCATCAAAAATATCTTTTGCAATTGCTTTCCCTATTCCTTTTCCATGTTCTAAAACATGTATAAATGCCATCATATCATTGTGTGAAAGTTGCATTACAAGAACATCTAATACAAACTTTATTTCAACAGAATCGAAAAAAGACATTCCACCTTTTCTCTTAGCAGGAATTCCATACTCACGTAGATTTGCTTCTATTCCATCAGCACTTGAATTATTTCTAAAAATAATTGCTATTTCACTATGAGGAGATGAACTTTTTGATATTAAATCTGAAATATGATGATATTGCTGGAAAAGCTCTGTAAATTCTAAAAGCTTAGGTTTTATAGTAGTATCCGTTCTCATTACTTCAAGATTTTTTTCATAAACTCTTTCATTATGTTCAATTACTTTTGTTGCTAATTCTAATATAGGCCTAGTAGAACGATAGTTTTTCCGTAAAGTAAAAACATTTGCACTATTATATCTAGTTGAAAAAGTAGAAATAATACCAATATCAGAACCATTGAAAGCATAAATACTTTGGTCATAATCACCTACACAAAAAAGCGATTTTGGTTTAAACCCATCTAAAAGCCTTCCTTGTAAAGGATTTGTATCTTGATATTCATCTACTAAAATTTCTTTAAAGTCAAACTCTTTTTCTTTTTGATTTTCCAGCATAATTGTTAATAAATCATCAAAATTTGCATAACCATATTTAATTTTCAATTCATTAAATTCTATTACTACATCTTCATAAATTGCCGTATAAAGTTCATGTGCTGGATTTTTTTCTCTTATCCATTCTCCAAAACCTTCACCATTATTTGAATTTAAAAATAAAGAGTATAAATCATATAAATATCCACCATCATATGGATTGGCTTCATCATCTCTATCATAAAAAACTCTTTTCTCATATAGAGATTTAAATAATGTTTTTAATTCATTAGGTTGTTTTAATGTTATATTCACTTCAAGTTGTTTAAGAAGTTTATATGAAACAGAATGAAAAGTACCCGCCATAATTTGTTTTGCAATATCTTTTCCAAAAAATTTTGCAACTCGTGCTACCATTTCAGCTGCTGCTTTATTTGTAAAAGTTAATAGGAGTATTTCTTCAGGTTTTGTTCCATTATTAATTAGATTTGCAATTCTTCCAACAATAGTTGATGTTTTTCCTGTTCCTGCACTTGCAATAATAAGGTTATATCCCCTATCACAAGTAGCTGCACTTAATTGTTCTTTATTTAAATTGGATAGAGGCATTAATTAATATTCTTTGATAGTTTTTTCATTGGCGAATCTTAACATAAAGATTCTTTTGATTTGTATTAATTTTATAAAAATTAGACAAAAAAAAAGCTCCTTAAAAAAGGAGCTTTCTTACACACAAGGAAACAAATTTGGAAAACTTAAAAATTCGCATTTTTTTAAATTTTGTTAAGAAGCTTCGCATAACTTCTTAATCCATATGATAATTATAATAGACCACTATTAACTAAACCATAATCAAAAGTTAACAAATAATTAATATGAAAAATTTTAGACAAAAAAAAAGCTTCTTTTTCAAGAAGCTTTTTTACACACAAGGAAACAAATTTGGAAAACTTAAAAATTCGCATTTTTTTAAATTTTATTAAGAAGCTTCGCATAACTTCTTAATCCATATGATAATTATAATAGACCACTATTAACTAAACCATAATCAAAAGTTAATGATTAGTTAACTTATCTATAAATTATTTAATAGTTAAGCTCTATTTTTATTAATAATTTGCTGCAACAATTTACAATATGCAATTATTAAAATTGTAACTACATAACCTAACTGTAGTATACTTAAAGACTTTTGAGCCATAATAAAATGTATCGTAATTAAAATAAGTGCTATATAAACAGACTTATGATACTTATTATATTTTCTGAAAAGTTTTTTTGTTGATGTGATTGCCATAAAAATTAAAATAAACAAAGAAATCATTCCTAAATAGATAAATGGTTTATCTAAAGTCTCTTTTACTACAAATGAAAAATCTAATTCTGCATCTAAGATAAAGAAATTCAAAAAATGTAGGAGAGCATAAAAAAACCCAAATAGCCCAAACATTCTTCTATATTTGATTAAATTTATCCATTTTTTTATCAATGATAAAGAAATAGTAGCAAATAGTATTACTGTAGCAGTTGCTCCTGTAACTGTGTAAATATATTTTATAGGATCTTTTACATCTTGAATAATAAACAATTCAAAAGATAAATATCCTAAAGGAATTAACAAAACTATAAATAGTAATACTCTTTTCATAATGAAACCTTATATGAACTTAGTTAAGTCCATTCCTTTATACATATGAGCTACTTCTTTTGAATATCCATTAAACATTTGTGTTTTTTGTTTAAAGAATTTTCCTAAAACCCTTTCTCGCGCTTGTGACCATCTAGGGTGATCAACTTCTGGATTTACATTCGCATAAAATCCATATTCTTTAGGGTTCTCTTTTTTCCAAGAATTTAAAGGTTCTTTATCAACAAATGAAATTTTTGATATTGATTTAATAGATTTAAATCCGTATTTCCAAGGGACTACAAGTCTAATAGGAGCACCATTTTGTTTTGGCATAGAAGAACCATATAATCCAACTGCCATTAAAGTTAAATCATTCATTGCTTCATCCATTCGTAAACCTTCAACATAAGGATAAGAAATAGTTGAAAGAACTCCTCTATTTTGATCAGGGAACATAGCAGGGTCTAATAAAGTTTCAAACCTTACATATTTTGCACCAGATAAAGGTTTTACATATTTAATTAAATCTGCTAAAGTAAAACCAACCCATGGTACAACCATAGACCAACCTTCTACACATCTAAATCTATAAATTCTTTCTTCTAAAGCAAACTTCTTAATTAAATCATCAAAATCTACAGTCATAGGTTTTTCAACTAAACCATCAATTTCAATTTTCCAATTTTCTGTTTTAAGAGTATGTGCAAGGGGTTTTACACCTTCTTTACTTGTTGTGAATTCATAGAAGTTATTATATGAAGTGATTTGATCGTAAGTATTTAAATCTAAATCATTTATATTCTTATCTTTAATATACTGAAGATTAGCAATAGGAATCTGCTCTTTGGCCAAAGCTTCTACAATTGAAGAGCCTGCAATCACTGATGCAGCACCTAATTTTAGAAACGTTCTACGTTTATCAAACAATTCTTTTGAAGTAATCTCACTATCATCTATATGCCAAGATGGTTTTTTAATTATATTCATCACATATCCTTTTACTAATCTTGAATGCATTCTATAGATTTAATGTTAAGGATATGTGTAGAAAGGTTATTTCCCTTTTAAAAGAATAATCAAATATCTAGAAGACCATATAAGTAGGCCTGCAATTAGTAGAAAAGAAGATAGATTTATAAAGAAGATATAATCTAAATTTATATTTGAGCTTAATGATGCAAAAATTCTTAAAAAAGCAATCACTTGCACTGCAATAAAAATAGAAATAGCAAATTTATCCGCATGGGGAGTTTGTCCTGAATGACCTAAGACAACCCTTGTTCCAAATCCAATTAATACAGTTATAAAATATCCAACCGCAATAGTATGGACAACTACTTTTTCAAAAACTATACCTGTATTAAATATTGCACTTAAAGATTCTAAAATTGAGATAAAAAATGCAAAAGGAATCCAATATAAAGAGATAAATAAAACCCACATAATTGCAATAGTATTAAAAACTGGTAATTTCCATTTTATTAATTCTCTAACAAATAATATAAAAAGAGGTACATCTGCAATTATATTTAACTCAACTATTCCAAAACTTAAAATAATAACTTTTAGAACTAGTAAGCCAAATAAAATTTCCATTAAGTTTTTACTTTTATTTATTACATAACCTTGAACTTTCATTGATGTAAAGAAAGGAATCATTCTTTGAGATATAGTAAATATTATTCCAAATATAAACAAATAGAAACCACTATTAATTGCAATTTGTTTTATTTGATATGCATAAGAAAAATCTATTAAAGAAAGAATAAATAAATAATGAGTTACTAAACCTGCACTAAAAAATATAAGAACCCATTTTGTATCATTTTTATCTTTCATAATACTTTTTTTATGTATTAAATATAGTAATCTAAAACTAAAGATTTGTGTCACAAAAAGTATTGGTATAAATAAAAAATGAATATTTAAAGAAAAAAGAAAAGAAAAGAATATGCCAATAGAACATATAAAATAAAACAAAAAGTTTTTCATATAAACTTTTGATTCTATCTCTGCTTGCATTAAAAATCTTGGAAAAACAACAAAAAGAAAACCTAAAAAGAATTGAATAAATACTACAAAAACCATAGTATATGCATGAAAATCTAAAACTGTATTTTCAAGTGTCAAGATATTTGTATAAGAACCTAAAAGTAGACCCATAAATAAAATAAAAAATATAATACCATTTGTAAAAAAAGGTTGGTGAGGTTGTGATGAAAACTTTTTATACCAAACTTGAAATCCATTTTCATTTGGTGTTTGTACGTTTTCTTGATCAGTCGTAAACATATAATCTCCTAATAAAAAAAGGGCTATCTAAAAAGATAACCCTTTATAAATATAATGCAAATTATATCAGAATGTATTAGTCAAAAACTTGATTATTGACAAGTTCCACAACAAGAAGTTGAAGTTGCATCTTTAGCTGCTGCTAATGCACCTTCATAATTTGGTTCTTCTGTAATTTCTGGACAAATTTCTTTATATGTGATAACACCTGAAGCATTAACTACAAATACTGCTCTACAAGTTACACCTGCTAATGGTCCATCAGCAATTAATACACCATAAAATTTTGAGAATGCTTTATTTCTGAAATCACTTGCAACTGTTAAATTTTCAATTCCTTCAGTTGTACAAAATCTTCCCATTGCAAATGGTAAATCCATAGATACTACAGTTACTTCTGCATTTTCAATTTTTGCAGCTTCTTCATTGAACTTTCTTGTTTCAGCAGCACATACAGGAGTGTCTAAAGATGGTACTACTACAATAATCTGAGCTTTACCTTTTTGACCACCTACTTCTACTTCTGATAAATCTTGAGCCACTACTTTTACTACTGGTGCTACTGCACCAACATTTAATTCTGCTCCACTTAAATTTACTACATTACCTTTTAATTTTGTTGTTGCCATTAATATCCTTCAGTTTAATTTTCATGATTATAATAATATTTATCTTAAATTTTTAAATAAAAAAAGGGCGCAACTTAAAAAGTTACACCCTTTAGTAAAAAATAATTAAAATTTATTAATTAGTTAATAGCTGATAAAGCACCTTCATAGTTAGGTTCTTCAGTTATTTCTGGACAAATTTCTTTATATGTAACTACTCCATTTGCATCTGTTACAAATATTGCTCTACAAGTTACACCTGCTAATGGTCCATCAGCAATTAATACACCATATGCATTTGCAAAATCTTTATTTCTAAAATCAGAACCTACTTTTAAATTCTCAATTCCTTCAGTTGTACAAAATCTTCCCATTGCAAACGGTAAATCCATAGAAACTACTACAACTTCTGCATCAGATTTTGCAGCTTCTTCATTGAATTTTCTAGTTTCTGCAGCACATACAGGAGTATCTAGTGATGGTACTACTACGATAACTTGAGCTTTTCCACCTACTTGAACTTCTGATAAATCTTGAGCTACTACATTTACTACAGGTGCTTTATCACCCACATTTACTTCTGTTCCACTTAAATTAACTAGGTTACCTTTAAGATTAGTTGTTGCCATTTTTTCCCTTTTTTTTTAATTGCGAAGATTATAATAAAAGCTTATAAAAGTAGTCTTAATTATAATTTCTAACTTAAATTATATCAAATTCTTTAATTTAATTGACCGAAAATCAATTAATTAAATAACTTTTATTAATATATGTTACATTTTTAAGTAATAACTTTATATAATATCTTAAGTAGGAGCCTACTATGGGGAGTTTAATAAAAATAATTTTTATCTTTTTATTGTTAATAATAAGTTCTTATTCTCAAAATCTTAATAAAGTAACGCTACAACTTCAATGGTTAAACCAGTTCCAATTTGCAGGATATTATATTGCTAAAGAAAAAGGTTTTTATAAAGACCTTGGATTAGAAGTAGAAATATTACCTTACAAAAGCAATACTGATATTTTAAAAAATGTAGTAAGTAAAAAAGTAGATTTTGCAACAGGAAGAACCTCACTTCTTGTTCATAAAAATAATGGTTATGAAATAGTAGCACTAGCTGCTATTTTTCAACAATCACCAGCAGCACTACTTGTAACAAATGATAAAATAAATTCACCCTATGATTTGAAAAATAAAAGAATTATGATTTCAGCAGATGCTATAACTTCAGCTTCATATATGGCAATGCTCTTTAGTGAAGGAGTTATGAGTGAAAGTATACTAATCCAAAAACATAGTTATAACCTTGATGATTTAATAAATGGCAAAACAGATGCTATTGCTTCATATATTTCAAATGAGCCACATAGTCTAAAAAAAAGAGGTGTAAAATATAAATTTTTTCATCCAAAAGATTATGGATTTGATTTTTATGGAGATATACTTTATACATCAAAGCAACTGCTAAAAAATGATCCAAAAACTGTTGAATCCTTTACAAATGCAAGTTTAAAAGGTTGGACTTATGCTTTTGATAATATCAATAAAACTGCAAAAATTATATTTGAAAAATATAATACACAAAATAAAACATTAGATGAACTTATTTTTGAAGGAGAAACATTAAAAAAACTAGCTTATGATAAAAATAAAGAAATAGGTCATATAAGTGAAGAGAAATTTAGTGAAATAGCAAAAGTTTATAGAGTATTAGGTCTTATTAGAAAAGATTATAAATTAGATGATTTTATACATTGTATTCATTGTACAAGAGAACTGAAACTTACAAAAGAAGAGAGTGATTGGTTAGAAAAAAATAAAACAATTAAATTAGGTACAAATAAAGAATGGAATCCTATAGAATTTTTTGATAATAATGGAATATATAGCGGTATCGCAGCAGGTTATTTAAATCTTATAGAAGAAAAACTTGAAATAAAACTACAAGTTGAAGAAAATGCTTACTGGCATGAAATGATTGAAAAAATTAGAAACCAAAAACTTGATATGTTTTTAGCAATTGTTAATACTCCTAATAGAAATAAGTATATGAATTTTACAAATTCTTATCTTCAGTTTCCTACAGTAATAGTTACAAGAGATGATATAGGATATATAAAAAATTTAAAACAATTATCAAATAAAAAAATTGCCGTAGAAAGAAATTTTTATACACATGAACTTATAAAAAAATATAATGAGGAAATAAATCTTATTCCTGTAAATACAACAAAAGAGGCTTTAGAAAAAGTTTATAATGGTTTGGCATATGCTTATATTGGGGCATTACCAAATACAGGACATTTTATAAAAGAATTAAAATATACAAATCTAAAAATAAATGGAGAAGCACCTTTTAAAACAAATCTAAGTTTTTCAACAAGAAAAGACTTAACAATATTAAATTCAATTTTAGAAAAAACTTTAAACTCTATTACTCAAGAAGAACATGATGAAATATATAATAAATGGATTAATATAAAATATGAACCTAGAAGTGACTATAAACTCCTTTCTATTATTTCTATAATTATTCTTCTTATACTTATAGCCTTCTATTATAGAAATAAAAGTTTAAAAACAATAACAGAAACAGATACTCTTACAAAGATTGCAAATAGAAGAAAACTGGACTCTTTCTTAGAAATAGAGATGGAAAGAAGTATTAGAAATAATTTTACATTATCTATTGCAATGATAGATATAGACTTTTTCAAAAAAATTAATGATACTTATGGACATAAAATAGGAGATGAAGTATTAATTAAATTATCACATGTTTTAAATAAACACATAAGAAAATATGATTTAGTTGGACGTTGGGGAGGAGAAGAATTTTTAATTGTATGTCCAAACAGTGATTTAATTCAAATAATATCTCTATGTAAAAAATTACAAGAATTAATTGCAAAAATTAAAATAAAAAAACAAAAAGATATAAATATTACTGTCAGTTGTGGAATAGCCCAATATTCAAAAAATGAAAGTATTGATGATTTTATCTATCGGGCTGATACTGAATTATACAAAGCAAAAAATAATGGTAGAAACTGTATCTATCCTTTAATTTAAACTCTATTTTAATTTTATTTTAGTCTCTTCTAGAACTATTTTATTACTATCAATTAAATTTGTAAGTGAAGCTTTAAAAGCTTTTTTACTCATAGCAAATACATCTTTAATATCTTCGGCATCACTTTTATAAGTAAATCCTAATTCTCCACCATTTTGTTCTAAAATCTCTAAAACTTTTGATGGGTTATCATCACCTTTTTTAGCTCCAAATTTTTGTAAAGAGATATCAATTTTTCCATCTTCTCTAATAAGTTTAATATATGCTCTTTTTTTATCACCTATTTGAATATTTTCAAAAATTTCATTATGGTAAATTAAACCTTCAAACTCATTGTTTACTATAGTTTTAAAACCAAGAGGTGTTTTTGAATATAGAAGGATTTCTACCTCGTCACCAATATTAAGATTTTCAGGCTCTTTACTTAATACAAATTTTTCACTACCTATTAATCTACCTGTTTTATCATCTTCAATTACTTGAATAACTTTTCTATCACCAATATTATAAGTAGTCTTTTGTTTATTTTTAGGAACTAATAAATCTTTTGGTAACCCAATATCTAAAAATGCTCCAAATTGAGCAAAATCTATTACTTCTAATGATGCAAAATCATTTTTCATAGCATAAGGAGTAAGCGTAGTAGAAACTAGTCTATCTTCACTATCTGTATAAATAAATACATCTAACATAGAATCAATTTCCATCTCTTTTGTAACATAACAATTAGGAAGCAAAACTTCTTCTTCATCACCTGCAATTAGATAAATTCCTGGTTCACTAACTCTATTTACTTTTAAAGAGTTTATAACTCCCAATTCAATTTTTTCGTTCATTTTTTTCCTAACAATTTGGCAAGTAGTAGTGTGAAAACACCAACAATAATAATACTAGCCCCTGAACTAATATCATAAAAATATGAAATGATTAAACCAAAGATTGTAAAAAAAGTTGCAATAATTGAACTTATAATCATCATAGACGATAAACATTTAGCATACATCTCAGCTAAATAAGTTGGAATAGTTAATAATGCAATTACAAGAATAAGTCCAACAACTTTTATTGCAGCAACAACGCTAAGTGCTGATAAAATTAATATCAATGTATAAAAAAACTTTATAGATATCCCACGTAAAGATGCAAATTCACTATCATATGAAACGGCTAATATTTGTTTATAAAAAATAACTACAAGACCTATAATTAAAAAATCCAATATTGTTAAATAAATAATATCATTATCTGAAACTGCAATTATAGAACCAAATAAATAACTCATCAAGTCAACATTATAACCAGGAGTTAAATCTACAAAAACTATACCCACCGCCATACCAAATGCCCACATAATACCAATAAGAGAATCTATTCTTTTTCTATTATTCAAAGTTAACATAGCTATTAAAATAGCAGTAATTACAGCAAAAACTGTAGCTCCCAAAAGTACAGGAAGCCCTAAATATATCGCAAGCCCTATTCCACCATATGAACTATGTGCAATACCTCCAGCTAAAAAAGTAATCCTATTTACTACAACTAAAGAACCTATAATTCCAGCTGCAATTGATACTAAGATACCTGCAATCAATGCATTTTGTATAAAATTATACTGTAAGGCTTCTATCATTTTTTGCTACTCATGTGTATGATTACAACATACTTGTTTTTTACCAAGAGCTGATAAAAGCTCAACTTCACACATATGTTCATCTTCATTATCAATTTTTTCATCAATATTTTTTAAATGATGATAAACTAAATTCTTATTTACATGTGCCACATTTTTTGCATAATTTAATAAAACAGAAATATCATGACTTACTACTACAATCGCAATTGATTTATTTAATTCTTTTAAAAGTTCATAAATATCTTTTTGTCCTTTTACATCTATACTAGCAGTTGGTTCATCTAGTAACATAGCTTTTGGATTTGCACAAAGAGCACGTGCTATAAAAACTCTCTGTCTTTGTCCTCCACTTAAATCCCCAATTTTACTATTTGCATGATTTTCCATACTAACTTGTTCTAAAGAAGACATAGCACAAGCAATATCTTCTTTACTGTAACCAAATAGTTGTTTTTTATTTCCTATATGTCCCATAAGAACAATTTCAAGGGCAGTTATGGGAAAATCTATATTTAAATTTGTATTTTGAGGAACATAACCAATAGAGTCATTTTTTAGATGTTTTATAATCTTTCCATCTTTAGTCTTTAACAATCCTAATATAAGTTTTAATAGTGTAGATTTTCCTCCACCATTTGGACCAATAATTGCTAAAAAATCATTTTTTAATATATCTAAGTTAATATTTTCTAAGACATTTTGTCTATCATATTGAAAAGATAAATTTTTAAGCTCTAAAATTTTATTCATTTAATAATTCACACCTCATAAAATGCGAATTATACTATAATGAATTATCAATTTACATAAAACCTTATTTTCTCAATAATATCATGCCATAAAGTTCCAATATATTCATGCATTGCAATCTCTGTTTTTCTAATTTCTTTACCTCTTGGTTCTCGTAAATAATCTCCATCTTCTTTTGAAAGATAATCAGTAGGTGCTGCAATTGGATTTAAACCTGCACCTTTAAAAATTTTCATTGCTCTTGGCATATGAAAAGCAGAGGTTACTAAAATAAAGTTATTCTTTTCTACAGTTTTTTTAACATACAAAGCCTCTTCAGCAGTATCTTTTGCCTCCTCTTGAGTTATTATGTCTTCAGGGATGACACCCAAAGATATAGCTACTTTTTTTGCAACTAAAGCATGAGGGACAGAATCTGAACCTTCATAACCTGAAAGTATAAGTTTTGCATTTTCTAAATTTCTATATATTCTAATACCTTCATTAAGCCTCATAAGTGCAGTGGTTGAAAGTTGAGATAAATTAGAAATTTCTTTATTTGTAACATGTCCTGAACCTAAAACTAATACATACTTTACATTTGGATCAATTTTTATATACGATTTGTATTGATTTTCTAAAGGTTGAATAAGATAATTTGAAAAAGGTGAATAACCTATTAACGCAAGCCATAAAAAAGAAATTATTAAAAAAGTTTTAGCTCTTTTATAATTCTTATTTAATAAAAAAATCAAACCTAAAAAAAGAAGTATTAATCCTAAAGACATAGGCATCAAAAAAATTGAAATAAATTTTTTAACAGTAAAAAGCAAAATTATTCTCCTATTAATACTGAAGTATACCCTACTACACGGTTATTATCTTTTGTTCTATCAAAACTAGTGCAGTAGTGTAGCACAGAAGTTTTTAAGTTATTTTTAAGTGAGGATTGAATCATTGCTTTTACTCCAGTTAATCCACAAGCTTCACACCCTTTATCAAATAAATTCAAATCTTTTTTTACAATTGCATTAAGACATATATTATCTAATTTTTTCGCCTCTTCTAAGGTATAAAAATGACTTAAATCTGTACTTATTACAACAAAATTATCTCTATTTAAAAGTAATTCATCTATTAATTTTGATAATTGCGTAAAATTTACTTTTCCATAAACTATTTCAATCATATCTAAACCATCAAAATAATTTTTTATAAAAGGAGCCTGCGTTTCTGTTGAGTGTTCATAATGTGCATCTTCTAAAAAGTTTAAAAAATCATATTTTTCTTTTAATTCTAAAGAATACTCCTTGTCAATTTTTATATTCCCTAAAGGAGTTTCATATTCATCATATAAAGCAATAGATGCTCCTTCTAAATATACTTTATGAGAAGGACCTATTACTATTACACGTTTAAATTTTTCTTTCGAAGATAAATTAAAAGCTAAATTTGCAGTAAACCCACTGTAAATATATCCTGCATGGGGAGAGATTATTGCTCTTGGAGTTATATCAAGATTATCCACTGTAAAACTGTTATTAAAATGCTCTATATATTTTTTTATCTCTTTTTCATTATCTGGATAAAAACTTCCACTTACTACAGCTCTTCTCATTTCCATATTATCTCCTTCTAGTTCTTCCAAAAAATACCATCAATTTTTGTATGACAATTTGAACAAGTATCATTTTTTAGACTATAAGATTTTACATTAAAGTATTCTCTTGAAATCATACTTTCTTCACAATTAGGGCAAAGAGTATTGTTTTCATAACCAATATTTCCAATATATACATACTTTAAACCTTCAGCTTTTGCAATATCATGTGCAAGTTTTAAACTTTCAAAAGATGTTCTTGGTAGATTCAACTCTTTATAATCAGGATGAAAAGCTGATATATGCCAAGGTACATTTACTCCTAAATTTTCTTTTATCCATTTTACAATCTTTGTTAACTCTTCAGTACTATCATTTTTTGTAGGGACTATCAAAGTTGTAATTTCAATCCATATACCATTTTTTTGTAAATGTATTAAGTTATTAAGTACTTGATTTAAATTTCCACCAAGTTTTGTTTTATAATATTTTTCATCAAAAGATTTTAAGTCCACATCTATTGCATCAATAACACCTTTCATATCATCTATTACTTCACTACTTTCAAAACCATTACTTACAAAAATAGATTTAATTCCATATTTTTTTGCTTCAACTGCTATATCTTTTGCAAAAGGATAAAAAATCGTTGGTTCATTGTAAGTATAAGAAATTGAAGCACATTTTTTTTCTCTTGCAATATCTACAACTCTTTTAGGGCTTGTAAAATTACTTTTATCTATTTTTTTCTCTTGAGAGATACCATGATTTTGACAAAAATTACAATGAAAATTACAACCAACAGTACCTAAAGAAAGAGATTTTGATTTAGGAAGAAAGTGATATAAAGGTTTTTTCTCAATTGGGTCAATATTAAAAGCACTTATATGTCCATAAACAAGACATTCTATTTTATCACCTACATGTTTATTAACACCACAAACACCAATTTGTCCATCTTTTAAATCACAATAATAAGAACATAAAAGACAAGTTAGTTTGTTATCATTTGACTCTTTATGATAAACCATTTTCTTACTTTATTTTTTGTGCTTCATATGTTTGTATTTTAGGAAGTCCAGATAAAGAAGCTGGATTTAAACCTGCTTTTTTACAAAGGTGAACCATAAATTCATTAAAAGTTGGAAGTTGTTCCCAAACTTGAGGTAAAAATGTTGCTCTTTTCCCATCAAGTTCTAAAATAACTCCATGTTTATTTGGTATTAATTTTTGCTCTAAATCTTTTAAATCTGTATATTCAAGTGGTGTAGGAATTGTTAATAAAGATATTTCAATTTTAATTTTTTCAAACTCTTCTTTTGTTAATCTATCAAATCTAAAATCTGCAAAGGCTGCCGATTTTGCATTATGCAAAATATCATCAAGCAAACTTCTATGGGCAACTAAAGAACCAATGCAACCTCTTAATTTGCCATCTTTTGTAAGTGTAACAAAACTTGCTCTTTGTTCACTTAAAAATGGGTTCTCTTGAAGTAGTTTTTCTTTATCAAATTTAATAGTCTCATCAAAATCAGACTCTATTGATTTTAATGCTAATGTTAAAAGTAGTTTTCCTTCTTCCATAAAATATCCTTTTTAAATTAAGATAGTTTTGTTATATCCTTAATAGCTTCTATAAATTTATCATCATAATTTACACATTTACAAACTTTATAATCTGCAATACCTATCTCATCAGCTTCTTCTTTATATTCAATACTAAGTTCAAAATCCGTTTCAGAATTATCAACTATAAAAGCAATAGGATAAATTAAAACCTTTTCATCTTTATATTTTTTTAATTCTTCATCTAAAGCTGGTTCTAGCCATTTCATAGGACCAACTTTTGATTGATATGCTAAGGATATTGATTTAAAACCTATATTTTTTTCACTTAAAAATTTTGATAAAATCTCAACATGCTCTTCTACTTGTTTTTGATATGGATCACCAGCATCTACAATTTTTTGAGGTAATCCATGTGCTGAAAATATTAAATTGTATTCACTATAATCATCAACACTATTTTTTATAGTATCAATAATTGACTCATTAAAAAGTTCATTTTTATAAAAAGGATCTATTACTTCAATATTAAATTTTCCTTGAGCAGCTTCTTCAAAATCTTCAACAGAAGACTTAGTAGTAGTTGTAGAATATTGAGGATATAAAGGTAATAAAACTACATCTTTAATTCCTTTTTCTTCTAAATCTTTTATACATTCATTAGCACGTGGAGGTGTATATCTCATAACTTGATAAACACATATATCTGATAAATTATCCTCTACTTTTGAAACTAATTGTTCTGTCAATGGATTTATTGGTGATTGATTTCCAATCTCTTCATAGTTTTTCCATGCAGAATCAAGTCTAGATGTTACAATTATTTTTGCTAAAATTGATCTAAAAAAATCACTTTTTAATGTTAAGATATTTTTATCGTTAAACATATTTGTTAAAAACATTTTTAATTCATTTTTATTTCTTGCACCACCCATATTAAGTAGTACTAATGCTTTTTTGCATTCATTAATCATTATTATTCCTATTTATTTTACTTAAATTTATAATTTCATCACTACACCATGAAGCTAAAGTCATATCATGTGTTATTAATAATATCGCACAATTATCTAAATACTTAACTAAAAGTTTCATAACTTCATATGCAATGATATTATCCAAAGCAGATGTTGGTTCATCAACTAAGAGTAATTCAGGTTTCATAAGCAATGCTCTTAAAATAGAACAACGTTGAAGCTGTCCTCCACTTAACTCATGAGGTTTTTTATCCAATAATACTCTATCTAAAGATAAATCATCACAATATTTTTTAATCTCTTTTTCTAAATCTTTAGATTCTAAGTATATTACATCTTTTATTTGTTCAATAATTTTAAAAGAAGGATGAAATGAACTATAAGGATCTTGATAAATTGAACTTATTTTATTTGCGGTTATATTTCCAGATAAAGGTTTTAAGTTTCCACAGATTAACTCAAAGAGTGTACTTTTCCCACTTCCACTCTTACCTACTATTGAAACTAAGTGTCCTTTTTGTAGTTCTAAATTAAAATCACTATAAATTAGATTTTCTTTTTTATATCCAAAAGAAAGATTCTCTATTTTTAAAAAAGGTTCATTTTTACTCATTTTCAATCCTAAATAATTAAGCAGATACTATATAAAAATATTCTTTAAAAGCTGGCTAAATAAGAAGTTATAATAATTTATTATAATTTTTTTCTTGATTCTAAAACAATCTTATAAGTTTATTAAAAGAATAAATTGATAAAATTTGTTTTTAAATATCAAGGAGAGATTAAATGAAAAAGATTGTTTTAGGAACAATGATAGCTGCGGCATCTTTAATGGCTGCAAATTATGCACCATGTGCTGGATGTCATGGAGCTTCTGCAGAAAAAGCTGCATTAGGTAAATCGCAAATTATTAAAGGTTGGCCAGCAGATAAAACTATTGCTGCACTAAAAGGTTATAAAGATGGTTCTTATGGTGGAGCTATGAAAGGTGTTATGAAAGGTCAAGTTGCAAGACTTTCTGATGCTGATATTGCAGATTTAGCTGATAAAATTTCTAAATTCTAATTAGTAATTTATTCTAAGAAAAGTGAATCATTCAGGTGATTCACTTTTTTTTTGTCCTTTTTTTGACTCTTCTATTTTTTCTTCTTTTTTAACAGCATCATTTAAATCTTCAGTACTATCAAATAATAGTCCATCCATCATTTTATCACCATCATCAAACTGTCCATCTTTTGCACCCCAAATAAACATTCCTAGTATTGCAAAAGATACAACAAGACCTACAATTAACATCATTAAAAGAGTATCATTCATTATTTATTTCCCTAGTTTTTATTTTAATCTTTGATTTTAATTCTCATCGAATTTGCAACAACTATCAATGAACTTAAACTCATTGATAAAGCTGCAACAAGAGGAATTACTAATCCAGCCATTGCTAAAGGTATTGTAACTAAATTATAAAGAAGAGATATCAATAAATTTTGTTTTATAAAACTATAAGTTCTTCTTGAAATTGAAAATGCTTGTTTTAAAGACTTTAAAGAATTGTTTAATAAGACAACATCAGAAACTGAAATTGTAATATCTGCTGAATTACCCATTGCAATTGAAACATCTGATGAAGCTAATGCAACAGAATCATTTATTCCATCTCCTGCCATAACAACAGTCCTACCCTCTTTTTTTAACTCTTTTATATAATTAGCTTTTCCTATAGGATCTATATTTGATACATAAGTTTTAATTCCAACTTTTGAAGCAACTGTAGAAGCTACACTATTATTATCCCCTGTTAACATGACTACATTTAAACCATTTTTATTTGCATCATCAATTAATTCTTTTGCATCATCTTTTATTTCATCTTCTAGTTCAAAAGTAGCAATTACTCTTCTATTAATAGCAAATAAATATACAGAATTTGAGCTATCAAAATTATAATGAATATTATTCTCTTTCATTAATTCTAGATTTCCACCAATTATATGAAATAATTTATCATCCACATTTCTATATTTTGCAAGCATCCCCTTAGCTTGGATATTTTTTACATTTTCTAATTCTTTTAATTTTAAATCATATTTTTTACTAAGTTCTTTTTTGATTGATTGAGAAATAGGATGAGTTGAAGCATCTAAAAGAGAATATAATAAATTAAGTTTATGAATATTCTTATCCATTATTCTCATTTTTTTTACTTTTAGTTCACCTTTAGTTATAGTTCCTGTTTTATCCAAAACCAAAGTATCTGCTTTTGCAAAGGTTTCAACAAATTTTGCTTCCTTAAAAAGTAAACCTTTTTTTGCAAGTTCGGAAATACCAATTAAACTAGCAATAGGTGTAGCTAAAGCTAAAGCACAAGGACAAGCAATTACGATTACAGAAATTGCAACAATAAATGATTTTTCAAAATTACTCGCTCCATCATAATCAAATCCTAAATCAATTCCAAAATAATACCAAACTAAAAAAGTTAAAAAAGAAAGAGTCAATATTGAAATAGTAAACCCTTTTGATATTTCATTGGCTTTATATTCAATTTGCGGTTTTGAACTAAGAGAATCTTCAAGAAGTGTTACTATTGAGTTTAGTGTTGAGTCCTTATATGACTTTATAACTTCATATCTAATAAGGGCATCATTATTAATTGTTCCGCTATATAATAAATCATCTTTTTGTTTAAATACAGGAATAGATTCTCCTGTTAAACTTGATTCATCGAAACTTCCTTCTCCACTAATTATTTTTCCATCAATACAAACTTTTTCACCACTTCTAACCTCTACTACATCCCCTACTTTAATATTGTTTAATGCTACAGTTTTTTTAACTCCATTATCAATAATAGTAGCTTCTAAAGGTATTGTACTTTTAATCTTATCCAAAGTATCAACTGCAGATTTTTTTCCTAAAACTTCTAAATACTTTCCAATTAATACAAAAGTAATAATCATGGTAACAGAGTCAAAATAACTCTCGCCTTTCCCACCAAAAAGAATGTATAAAGAGTATATATAAGTTAAAGTAGCTCCAGAACTTACTAGAAAGTCCATATTTAGGATTTTGTTTTTTAATCCATAATAAGCACCTCTATAAAAAATCCATCCAGAATAAAGTAATACAGGTGTAGTTAAAATAAACTCACCTAGATGTATATAAGTTCTTATCTCCTCTTCAATACCAGTGAAAAATCCTGTATATTTTGCAACTGATAACATCATAATATTCATAGAAGCAAAAATTGCAACCATCATTCTTATAAAATAATCTCTTTTTGATTTTACAGCTTGCTCATCAGCAACAGTTGCATCATAAGCATAAGCGTTATAACCAATACTTCTTATTTTTAATATAATATCTGATAATTTTATCTTTTTTTCATTCCAAATAATTTTTGCTTTGTTGTTTGAAAAATTAATATCTGCACTAACTATTCCATCCGTACTATATAAAACTTTTTCATTTAACCAGATACATGCAGCACAATGAATACCCTCAATTATTAAATCAATTTGTTTAAATCCATCATCAGTAGTTTTAATAAAAGTATCTTCAAAACTATCTGTATCAAAACGTTTTATATCGTCATGTACTTCCAGAGGAGGAGTAATTGTTTTATTTCCTAACTTATCATAAAAAGAATCTAAACCATCATTTTGTAAAAGATGATAAACGCCTTGACAACCTTTACAACAAAAATTTAGTTCATTATCTTTTATCATTACACTGTCACTAAAAACTAAATGACAATGATCACACTTGACATTACCCACTAAAAAATCCTAAAATAATATTTTAATAACAAAAAAACAAATAGTAAATATTTATTTAATTAATAGTATAATAATTATATCGTAATAAGTTTGGAGTAAGTCTTAATGATATCTAACGTATCAATTTTAAAAAATATAACAATTTTATATGCTGAAGATGAAGCAGCATTAAGAGAAATAACACTTAATATTTTAAGAGGATTTACTAAAAAACAATTTGTGGCAGAAAATGGTGCAGAGGGATTAGAGCTATTCAAACAAAATGAATCAGAAATTGACTTAATTATTACAGATGTCAATATGCCTATTATGAATGGGTTAGAAATGATTCGAGAAATAAAAAGAATTAATCCAAATATTCCTATTATTGTTGCAACTGCCTTTTCAAATACAGAATATTTACTGGAAGCTATTGATATAGGTGTTGATAAGTATGTATTAAAACCAATTGATATGAAAAAACTATTACAACTTATGAGTCAATCTTTACTTTATCATGAATTAAAAGATTTATATATAGATAACTTAACACACTTGCCAAATAGAAATAAACTAAAAAAAGATTTAGAAAGTACACAAGAAGGCCTTATGGCTATGATTAATATTGATAAATTTTCTACTATCAATGACCTTTTTGGAGAATCAAACGGAGACAGAGTACTTCTAGAGTTTTCGGATACCCTAAAAAAATATTTTACAAAAGAAGAGTTTACTTTATATAGAATTGAAGCCGATAAATTTTTAGCTGTTGCAAGAGATTATAATAAAGAAGTACAAGACCTATATGATTTATGTAAAAGATTTGAAGATTATATTGAAGAA
>NZ_BDIR01000019.1 GCF_001895145.1 Arcobacter sp. LA11
TTTTTTCTAAGTTTTTATTTAAATCTTGAAGAAGTTCTTCTTTCTTTTGTACATTATCTTTATAGTTAGCAAATACTTTATTTATCTTATTTGAAATAATAAAAGATAAAAATCCAATTATAAAGATTATTGAAATAGAGATAATAAGTACTAAACGTATATATTTATTTACTCTTTTTTCTAATAACTTTTTATTTTCTAGTATAGATTTTTCTATTTCATCTATATATAACCCCGCACCTATAACCCAATTATATTTTTCATATAACCTAAAAAAACCAAGTTTTTTTGAAAAATGCAACTCTTTTGGTTTTTGCCAATAATAATCAATAAATACTCCATTTGGTTTTTTCAAAGTTTCATCTATAAACTGCTTTGTTATAAGTGTTCCCATAGCATCTTTTAAATCTATATCATATGTACCTATTTTATCTTGTCTAAAAGGATGTGCTCTTAAATAATAACCCGTATCATGAATCCATATATATCCATGTTTTTCATATCGTATAGTTTCTATATATTTTAAAAGTTGATTTTTCAACTCTTCTTCAGTAAGCTTTGTATTTTCTTTAACATGATGTTCAACATAATTTAAAACATAGTCAATCTCTTTTTTTAATACATTCTTTTGTTTTTGTAAATACTCTTGTTCAACTCGAACACTCTCTTCTTCAAAATAATCATATTGGTTTTTTACGAAAAAATAGATAGTAAAAAAAGCACCTAAAAGTACAGTAATTACTGGTGTTAAAATAATAAGTTTTGAAATATTCTTTTCACTAAACAAGCTATGCTCCTAATTATCTTAAGTTTATCAAATTTCAGTGAGTTTTAGGTGAGTTTTTAATTTTAATAAAAAAATTAATATTTAAATTCATGTTACATATAAGAAAATTCGATTTATAATAGATTTATATATAAATATACAGGAGCAAATTATGAATTCAAAAGAAACAATTTGCAAAAAAAGAATTGCAGATGATTTTAACGAAGGAAAAGAATTATTACAAAATTTAAAAAATAGTGTTACAATTTTTGGAAGTGCAAGAACACCTCAAACTGATAAATATTCTATACTAGCACAAAAACTAGCTTTTAAATTATCTAAAAAAAATATCAATATTATAACAGGTGGTGGAGACGGTATCATGCAAGCTGCAAATAGAGGAGCATATAAAGCAGATAGTGCACACTCCATTGGTTTAAGTATTGATTTACCTTTTGAACAATCAACAAACCCTTATACTACTAAAAACTTAACTTTTAACTATTTCTTTTCTAGAAAATATATGTTGGTAAAATATTCACAAGCTTGTGTTGTTTTTCCAGGAGGTTTTGGAACTTTAGATGAGATGTTTGAGGTTTTAACATTGACACAAACTGGAAAAATGAATGGATTTAAAGTATTTTTAGTTGGAGTTGATTATTGGAAATATTTAATCAAGTTTATCAAAAAGTCCCTTTATAAAGAAGGAATGATAAATAAAGAAGATTTAAATATTATTACATTGACAGATGATATAAAACTTATAGAAAAAGAGATTGAAAAACTACTAAAATAAATTAGTAGCTTTTCCATCAAAACTTATTTGATTTTTCTTTTTCATATATTTTATATGGTCTTCTTTACTTGAGTTATTGTAATAATCAGTAAGTTCATCCCTTTGAGATACAAAATCATAAAGAGGAACACCCATACCACAAGAACTATTTACACTTAAAATATTTAATTCAAAAACTTGTCTAGCACCTCTAGTATATTCGAAGTGATTAATATACTCATCCCAAGATTCATCTTTTTCTTGTACAAATTTTACTTCACAATAAAGTCTTAAAATTAAAGGTTTCCCTTCAAAAGCACAAAACATCATAGTAAGACGATTATCTTCTTGTAAATGTGCTGCTGTTTCATTTCCACTACCAAAATGATTTAACCAAATAATTGTTTTTTCATCAATTATTTTTAAACTTCCATCAAGTCCTTTTGGTGATATATTTATCTTTCCTTCTTTTGGAGCAGTTGCTACAAAAAACATTTTTTGATTATTTATAAATTCTATTAATTTATCATCTAATTGTTCTTTAAATTTTGCCATTTTATTTCCTAATATTGGTACATATGATATTTTTTATTCTCTTGAGATTTTCTTTCTTCTATTTTTTTATAAACTTCAAGAGCTTTTTGTTTTTGTTCTTCATTGATTTCTTTAGTATTATATTCAGTAATTAAAACATCTAAAACTAAAATATAAACTATTGAATTTAACTTTAAAGAGTCTTCATTTTTCATCAATTTATCCAAATCTATTGCATAAACTGCTTCTTGAAAAGTAAAAAAAAGTCTTTGAGATACATCATTTAATCTATATGTGTATCCTAAGATTGTCAAGAAGTTTTCTTCAAATTGGGTATTTAAACCTTCTTCTTTTAATTCTAACGCAAAACTATTAATCTGTTCATTATATTTCGAAGCTAATTCTTCTGCTTCAACTACACTATTTTTAAAACTATGTATAAAATCTGAAATTTTCTTTATCATAAAAACCTACTTTTAAATATTTCACGATTATTATATAAAAAAAATATAAAATAGATTAATTTTATCTGTTTTAACATATAATAATAAAAAAACTTATTAGGAAAATATTATGAAAAAAGTTTCAATTGCAGCTGCAATAGTTTTAAGTTCTACATTAGCATTTAGTTTTGATTTAGGAAGTATCGCAAAAGGTGTTATGGATAATGTAACACAAAGTTCAGAAACTACTAGTACAACAAAAAGTGGGTTAAGTGATTCAACAGTATCAAGTGGATTAAAAGAAGCACTTAAAGTTGGTGTTGATTTTGCAGTAAAAAATTTAGGTGCAAATAATGGATACCTAAATAACTCTTTAGTAAAAATCCCTCTACCTGAAAATTTACAAAAAGCAGAAGGAATTATAAGAAAAGTTGGTGGAGAAAAAATGGCTGATGATTTAATCAATTCAATGAACACTGCAGCAACAAAAGCAGCACCTAAAACTGCAAAGATTTTTGTAGATGCAATTGATAAAATGAGCTTAGATGATGCACAAAAAATCCTTGCAGGGAATAAAGATGCAGCAACAGATTATTTTAAATCAAACACCACAACTTCATTGAAAAAGATGATAACACCGATTATTCAAGAGACGATGAAACAAAACCAAGTAGCAGGTTACTACGATGCATTTAATAATTTTTATAAAACAAATGCAAAAAGTTTTGTAGATAATAGTGCAGTTATGGGAATGGCAAAAAACTTTGGAGTTGATTCTTATCTTCCAGGAAGTTCTGATCAAAACTTAGATGAATATGTAACAGATAAAGCAATTGATGGTTTATTTAAAATGATTGCTGAAAAAGAAGCAGCTATTAGATCAAATCCTGTTGCACAAACAACATCACTACTTAAACAAGTATTTGGCAAATAAAAGGTTTTCCTTTTATTTGTTATATATTATCTCCAATCTCTTTCAAATCTTTCTCTCTCTTCTGAGAAATAGTGATTTATTAAATTTTTTCTAACTAAGCTATCGTTATATTTACCTTTAAATCTCTTTTGAAAAGCAGTATTATTTTGATAATCTGGTTTAAAACTTTTTAATAACTTAGTATAAAACTTACCTTCATAATCAAGAATAAATCTATCCGTACTTCCACCAAACATATAAATCATAGATAAGTGTGTATCATTATCAATTCTATATGTTTTAAAATTATAAGTACCAATATCAAACTCTTCAACTGTTTCTAAAGTATCTATTTTTAACTCGTACCTTAAATTTGTTTCAAAAAAGCTAGTTGGCAAACCATTCCAGTGACATCTAAATCCTAAATAAATATATTCAATAAACAATTGTCCATACTGGGCATTATCATCAAGTAAAGTATAAGAATCTACATTACAAGCGTAAGAATAATGGTCTTTATAAATAGGATTAGTAAATCTTATAGGAATTGCACTTTGTTTATCTTTACCAAAATATAAAGTACTATCTTTAGTTAAAGCACTTGAAGCACAACCAGTAAAAAAACTTAAAACTAAAATAATTGAAAATATATAAACCAAATTTTTTTTAATCACTTGCACTAAAGAATCCTTTAAAACAATTTTCTTTTACCATTGAAATATTAAAGTTAATATCACCTTTTTCTTCTTTATCAAATTTATATTGATAGTTACCATCTAATCTAAATAGTAAGTTCTTATATAAATCACCTTTAGTATCCAATATAATTATATCTGAGACAACTGTATAAATTGCTATTGAATGAATTACAAAAGATTCATTTATTCTATAAGTTTTAAAAGTATAATGTTCTATATCTTTTTTTTCAATTGTCTCAAAATCTCTAATATTTAATTTCTCAACAAAAAAACCTTCAAATAAAGATAAGGCTTGTCCATTCCATTGTGTGTTATGGTCTACTCTGATATACTCTAAAAAAATATCTTGTGTATTTAACGTATAAGCTTCCATAATAAAAGGGTCATGTCTAGTTTTAATATCATAAGTTCCTAAATCATATTCATAATATTCTTCAGATTTTACTTTAAAATGAAGCTTATTATCTTCAAATTTAAAAGTAGGAATTGATGCTTTTGCTATAAATTTTAGTATTTTATCGAAGAAACCCATTTGATATCCAAAAAATTATTTTTAAGTAATTACTTTATCATATTTATCAAGATAAGACAAGTCAATTTTAACTTTTTTTAGTTCTTTTTTCATATCTTTTAATCTATTTATTTATTATAAAATATCTATTTTGCTATAATTCAAAAAAATTATTATAAATGGACTAAATAATGAGTATAGAAAAGTATTTTACAAAAGAAGAAATAGTAAATAATTTATCAAAATATGAAACATATTATCAAATAGCTTTAGGAAAATTAATTTACTTATCAAATATTACAGAAGTTTCATATGAAGTGGATTTTAAACTAGCTTTAGGTTCAATTTATGAACTAATAACTGATTTAAAAGATGAAGAAAATTTAGATTCAATTTTTGACAAAGAACTAAAAAAACAAACTTCAATGGATGCTGTACAGAATTTTATAAATGACAATATGGAACTAATCCAATCAAGAAATTTTGCAATTGAACCTATAATAAATGATATAAATGATGATAAATTCTTTAATGAAGATATGAAAGAGGTTTTCAAAGAAAATGTAAAACTACACTTCCAAAAATACAATGACTTTGTAACAGATGATTTAGCAAATCAAATTAAAAGTGCTGTAGAAGAGCTAACACAAAAATAGAGAGTTCTATTTTTGTGTTTTATTAATTCCAATAGTTAGTACAATCGTCTTTTGTCATTGCAAATCTAAATAACTCTTTTTTCGTTAAAGCATTTGCATATACATATGTAATATTTATATCACTTTGTAAAAATCTTTTAGAACTTTGACAAATACCTTGCTTAATAAATTTTTCCATTCTTGGTTTATCATTTTTTATAACAGCTTCATCACTTTTAGGTGCAGTATCAATCTCAAATGTAGAGATAAGTCTTAAACCTTCTGATTTAATAGATACAAATTGAGTATAATCATCTACTTTTTGAGGAAGTTTTTTACCTATTTCTTCTACAACTAACTTAACTATCTCTTTATTTTGTAGTTTTAGTTGTTGATCTGCCTTAGCTTGCGCAGCGGGATCTGTAGTTTTTGGTAACTCATCTTTTGCAAAACCAAAGTTATTTATTGCAAATAATGCAAGAACTGTAAATAATAGTTTTTTCATAAAACTCTCTTTATAATAAATTTAAAGAATTATTTTACCTAAAATAAGATTTTCAAATAATGACATGAGTCAAAATTATGTTATTATACAAAATATAAAAAAGGATAAAATAAACGATAATGAAAAATATAGAGATAAAACTATCTTTTACTACTATCAACAAAGAAATTATAAACTTAATCTTTAAACTAACAAATCAAGAAAACGAACAACAAGAAAGCCTATAAAAATTTCTTCATCATTTTAAATTAAATCAAAACTTTTTACATAGGATAAATCATGTCAAAAATATTTACAACTAATGAACTAAAAAATAGCCTTTTTATTTTACTAGGGACACTTTTTATTGCACTTTCAGTAGTACTTTTCTTTTTACCAAATAACTTTACAACAGGGGGAACACCTGGTATGGCAATACTTCTACATCACTTAAGTGGGTTTTCTATTGGTTCGATGGTTATTGCTATAAATATACCTCTTTTAATATGGGGAACTAAATACTTAGGAAAAAAGTTCGCTATAAAAACGATTATAACTATTATCTTAATCTCACTTTTTATAGATTTATTTGCAAAAATATTTTCTAATATTACTATTACAGAAAATATTTTATTGGCTTCTATTTTTGGAGGAGTTATTATAGGTTTGGGAGTAGGACTTATAATAAAAGGAAATTCTAGTGCTGGAGGTTCTACAATTATCGCAAGAATTATTTCTGCAAATTCTCATATAAAACCTGCACAAATCATACTTTTTATTGATGTTATTATCGTAATTTGTTCCATATATGTTTTTAAAGATATTGAAAAAGCTTTATGGAGTATCATGAGTATCTATGCAACATCAAAATCTATAGATATAGTGCTAACAGGAACACTTAGTACAAAAGTAATTCATATAGCTACAAATAAAGTAGATGAACTAAGTCTAGCAATTACTAATCATCTTGGAGAAGAAGGAACAATACTAAAAGGTTCAACACTAAAAACTCAAGATGATAAAACACTTATCTTTATAGTTGTAGATATTAAAAAAATTGCACTTTTAAAAGAAATAATACAACAAACAGATGAAGAAGCTTTTATGATAGTAATGGAAGCCTCTGAAATGTTAGGACGGGGACATTAGATTTACAAATTTCTTAAAAAATTTTACTTATGGATTAGTTATTGCATAGTTTTAACTTTTCAAGAGTAATATACTCTACAAATAACTATAAAAAGGTATATATTATGAAAATAGCTATTCCAGTAAAAGATGAAAACTTAATATTTTTTCCAAATGCAGGTCATACTCCAAAATTTGCAGTTTATTCAATGACAGGTTCTGGTATGTTTAAATCTTTTAAACTTGAAGAAGTAAAAAATAATCCACGTTCAGATATTGACCATGAGCATCCAGAAGAAGAACATGCTTGTAACCATGGACATGATGATGCGGAGCATATTGAACAACACAATAAAATGGGAAGAGTTTTAACTGACTGTAATTATATAGTTGTAAAAAAAGCTTGTAAAAATACAGCTAAATCTTTTACATCACAAGGTATAAAATTAGTTAAATATAATGGAGAATCATTTCAAACAGATAGTATTTTAAAAGAGGTTTCATCAAAATTCATCTAAAAAGATGAATTGAACCTCTCTTTATCTTTTACAATTTGAGCTGTTGCTACAATATTTACAATAAGTTCATCATGGCTATTTGAAAATCTTTCAATAATCTTATCACAAACTTTTATAAGCTCATCTTCTCTATGTAATACACTTAAAAGTATAGATTTATTATGTAAAGCAAGAGCTACTTGATTTAAAATTTTATCTTCACAGTTCTCATATCGTCTTACTACTTCATCATATATTTCTAAGGCTTTTATATTTTTATGTAAATCTTTTAGTCTACTTGCTTTATTTACTAACGATTTGGCAACTAATTCTATAATATTTTTATTTGAACTATTTTCAAATTTTGTAATTACATAATCATAAGCTTTTATCGCCTCTTCATTCTCTTCATATTGTCCATAAATTGATGCTTTATTACAAGCTGCAAGGGCTACTTGTTGTAAAACTTTCTCCTCATTAGAGTTTTCAAAGTTTTTGATAAGTTCAGTATAAACTAAAAGTGCTTTTTTAGGTTCTTCTATTTCACTTACACAAATAGCTTTATTGATATATGCTTTTACTAAGACTATTTCTAAATCTTCAGAAGTGTCCATTATATAGTTTGATAATAACTCATCATAAGTTTTTAACTCTTCTTCAAATTCTTTTTCTTTTCCATGAATTAAGGCTTTATTGTAATATGCAAAAGCTAGAAACTTTGTAATCGTGATATCTTTTGTATTTTTAAACTTTTCAATTATTTCATTATAACTTTCGATAACTTGAGGGTTTTTATCTAGATTTGTTAAAGCTGTCGCCTCTCCCATAAGAGTATAAAAAATATCAATATCTTTATTCGCTTTTTCAAGTAAAAAAGGAATCAATGATAAAGCAGCTTCAAATTCTTTGTTATGTAGTTTTGAATTGAAATCATTATATAAATCTTCAAAACTTTCTATTGGATGAAATTGACTCAATTTTCTCACCTCTTTTTCAAATCTAAATATTTTAATAATATATTTTTAATTTTATTACTATAAGACTATAATGAATATTAAGCGTATGTTATTACATTATTTATTTATAAAAATTTAATTTTAAAGTGCTTAGCTTTTAAAATATATTAGTTCATAGGAAAAGGAAACATTATGATTATAAAAGCTAATAAAGCCAACAAAACTCTAATATAAGATTTTAATTTATCATTTACTAAAGCATTTGATAAAATTGCTAGTCCAAGTGCAATTTTTATAAAAGATATAAATGCAAGTATAAAATTTTCATTTGGATAAATCAAATATTTATTCACAATAAAAGCAAGTGGGACTATATACAACCCTACTCCTAGCTTCATAGCTTTTGTAACTACTCCTAACCAGTTTGTTTGTGCCATACCAGAAGCTATGAATACAGTTCCACAAACAGGAGGTGTAATAGTAGATAATAAAGCAAACCAAAAAATAAATAAGTGTGCTTGAAGTGCAGATAAACCAAACTCTTGTAAAATAGGACCAGCTACTGAAACACAGATTATATAAGCAGCCGTTGTAGGGACTTCCATTCCTAAAATAAGACAGGCAAGCGCAGTTAAAAGTAAAGCAATCCAAAGACTATCACCTGCTAAAAATAAAATAGCTGATGTAATTTTTACTCCAACACCAGTAATATTTAAAACACCAATAATAATACCAGCACAAATAATAACTGAAGCAATAGTTGCAATCTGTTTTGAAGCAGTTATACAAGCATCTAAAAATCTAAAAAGAAAATCTTTAAAAGAAATTTTCCAGTCTTGATTAACAAGAAGTAAAGCAATACTTGCAAATATAGCTAATGCTGCCGAATATTGTGGTGTTTTTCCTACTATTAAAAGTGCATATAAAAGTATCCCAAAAGGAATAATAAAAAATGGTGAAAGCTTTAAAACTATCTTTGTAGCAGGAATTTCATCTTCACTCATAGCTACAAGTTTATATTTTTTTGCAAATACATCAATACCTATCCATACAGTAAAAAAGAACAAAATAGCAGGGAATATTGCAGCACTCATAATAGTCGAATAATTTACTCTTAATAACTCTGCCATGATAAAAGCTCCTGCACCCATCAAAGGAGGCATTATTTGTCCACCAGTTGAAGCTACTGCTTCAACTGCTGCGGCTAAACTTGCAGGGTATTTTAATCTTTTCATAGTAGGAATTGTAAAAGCTCCTGTTGAAGCTACATTTGCAGAAGCAGAACCAGAAATAGAACCAAAAAAACCAGAAGCTAAAACTGATACTTTTGCAGCTCCACCTCTAAGTCTTCCTGCTAATTTTGTAGACATTGACATAAAAGCATTTCCACCTTCACCAACTCCTACAAATGCTCCAAGGATTACAAATACTGCTACTACATTTACAGAAATACCTGTTAAGCTTCCAAATATTCCACCTTCTGCAATCACTAAAGTACCTAAAAAACTATCTAAAGGTATCTCTTGATGTCCAAAATCCCCAGGAACATAATGCCCCCATAATCCATAAGCCAAAGCAATTGCAGCAGTCATAGGAAGAGCAAGTTTTATTGCACGTCTTGCCATTTCTAAAACTGCTAATATCAATGAAATAGCCACAAAATATTGAAGGTTTCCTTCTAAAGAACCATATTGGTCTTCTAAATCTATATGATTATTTATAATAAAATAAGTAGAAAAAAGTGCACAAACTAATAGTATATATCCAAAATACTTACTAAGTTTTGAAGTATTATTATCCGCTGAGAACAAAAATATCCATGGTAAAACTAAAGCTAAATGTATTGGTCTACTTACTAAATTTGGCATCAAACCTGTAAATATCAAATAGATATGGAAAAATACAGTAATAATCGCAAGGAAAGCTACAACCAAATACTTTTTTGATTGTAGCTGTGTTTTAATATCTGACATATATTAAACTATTTTAATCTATCTGGTACTGTTGCATTTATTTCGTTGTAGTACTTCAAAGCACCTTTATGAAGTTTTACATTAAACATATCTAAATTCTTTGGAGTAATAGCTTTCCACCAAACACTTTGTTTTTCTAAGTTTGGTTTAGACTCCCAAAATGCTTTTGTAAATTTATATGCAGTCTCTTCACTCATAGAAGTAGTAGTATATACTCCTACAGGAAGTGTAGTCGTTGCAATATCTTTATCAATACCAGCATATGTTCCAGCAGGAATAATTAGTTTATTTCTTTTTGTTTTTGCAATTTGCTCATCACTCATAGATAAAATATTTATCTTACTACTTGCTGCTGCTTCAATTACATTTGGAGCAGGATAAGAACCAGCTGTTGCAAAACCATCTATTTGACCATTTTTAAGAGCAGCAACTGCACCTGAAAGTTCAGCACCTACAAGTTTTACTTCACCTTTTAAACCAAATAAATCTACATATTTTTTAGCCTCTTTAGCTCCAAAACTTCCTTTACCAATAAGTAAAGACTTACCTTTTAAATCAGCAAATGTTTTGATACCAGAATCTTGACTAACAACCATATGCATAGTTAAATAAGGAATAGGAAAAAGTGTTCTAATACTATTATAATCTTCAGCTTTGTCTTTTTTAAACATAGACTTTTGCCCAAGAGCAAGTTTTACAAGAACAGGTGGTGTAGTAAAAACATAGTTACCTTTTCTTTTTCTAACTTCTTTAACATTTTGAACAGAACCTTGACTCTCTTCAATAGTGATTTTTAAATCATTATTACTCTTTTTAGCAATATTTTCACCAACTTGTACTGCCATTTGATAGTATGAAGATGATGATTTTGCAGATTTATAAGTGATTCTTTCACTTGCACTTATATTTGTAGATAAGGCACAAATTGCACCTACTAATAGTATATTATGTAATTTCATTTTTCTCTCCTAAGATAATGTTGATAAATTATAACAAGAAAAAATTTATCTTTAATAAAAAAGTTTTAACTTTTTGCAAAGTTAATTAAAGAATCACCTTCAAGCCTATAACCAATCCACTCATCTTGAGACACAGCACCAATGCTTTCATAGAAGTCTCTTGATGGTTTATTCCAATCTAAACAAGACCACTCAAACCTACCACAGTTTTCTTCTAAAGCTTTATTTGCAAGATGTTTTAGCATAATTTTTCCAGCACCTAAGCCTCTTTTGTGTTCTGTTACATATAAGTCTTCAAGATAGATACCATTTTTTCCAAGCCAAGTTGAATAGTTGTAAAAATAAATTGCATGACCAATAGCTATTCCATCTTCTTCGCATATCAAAGCTTTTACTGTTGAGTTTTTCCCAAAAATCATCTCACGTGTTTCTTCTACATTTGTTTTAACTGCATCTGGTTCTTTTTCGTAAATAGCAAGTTCTATTATAAAATCTAAAATCGTTTGAGTATCTGATGCGATTGCATCTCTTATAGTTATTGACATATTTTTCCTTTTATATATTAGTTTTATAAACTAATATCTCTTAAATATTTATGAATTAGAGGTAGATAATCTCTTCTACATACAAGATGAGTATCTAAATAGTTTTCAATATTTGTAAGTTTTACAGAGTCTGTATATCCAAATTTTTCGATTATCTTAGGAGATAATAAACTAACTCCATAACCTGCTTTTACACAACCTAAAATTAATTCATAATTTTCAAGTGCTACAGTTTTATAACTCTCTTCTCTATTTTCTTTAATATAATTTTCTAATAAAATACAATTTGCACAAGTCTTTTTAAAAACAAAAACTGTATTACCTATCTGCTTTTTCTTTGGTTCTACTAGTACCATTTTTTCATCAAAGATATTTAATATTTCTAAATCTTTATTATGTGGATTTCCATTTATAAAAGCCACATCTATTTTATACTCTAATAACTTATCTAATAAATTAAAACTACTATCAACAGTAAACTCTAATTTCATCTCATTAAAATCTTCATTTAATTTTTCCACTATGGGCATCAAATTACTTGTAGTAAAAGTTTGAGTTGAGCCTATTTTTAATACATCTTGATAATCAATATTTCGCATATGTATTTTGGCTTCTTCAACTTTTTTAGTTATTTCTATTGCATATGGGTAAAACTTCTCACCTTCACTGCTTAAAACCACACCTCTGTTTGTTCGATGAAATAAAGAATAACCTATGTTTTTTTCAAGTTGTTTTATTCTTAGAGTCACATTTGATTGTGTAAAACCTAAATCTTTAGCGGCTTGTGAGATGCTATTTGCTTTTGCAACGCTTATAAATACATTTAATAAATTTGAATCCATATTTTTACCTTAATAAAATGTCGTTTGAACTATTAGCATACAAGCTATAACAAACAACAGAACTTTTAATATCTTTGTATAAAACTTAGCATCAATTTTTTTGTTTATCTTTATACCTAAAAACATCCCAAATAAAACCACTAAGACTGCAATAATTGAGCCACCAAATGTTTCACTTGAAAAACTACCAAAATATAAAAAAACCATCAGTTGCCCTATTTTTGTAAAAAGAAAGCAGAGATTTGATAGCTGTATAGTATCTTTTCTAGAGTATTTTAACTCTAGAGTATAAATAATCATCAATGGTGCAACAACATTTGTAAGCCCTGATAAAAGACCACCTACAAGACCTAAACCATAGGTTGAAGATTTAGGATACTTTGATATAAAAGAAGCCTCTATTTTAATAAATGATTGTGCTAAATAAATCAAAATAATAAAAGCTAACAATAATTTAAAAAATTCAGAGTTTGAAAATATTAATAAAAATGTACCAAAACTACTTCCTATTACCATAAGAAATATAATAAACCAAAACTTTTTTAAAGCCTCAAAAAATTTACCGTTACTTAAAATACTTACAATATTTACCATCATAGTAGGAAAAAGCAAGTAAGTAATAGCCGTTTGGATATCAGTATACAAAGCTACTAAAGGAGTAGCAATCATACCAAAGCCAAAACCTATACTACCATGAATAATAGAAGACCAAAAAACAATTATTGATAATGCTAAAATAAAATTTAATTCCATATGAGTACCCTTAATATTACATATAACTATGTGTAATACCTAAAGGCATTACTAAAGATTATATCTGAAAATATTAAAAACTATATAAAATTCAAGATGATTTTTTTTCTTTATTTAATAAAAAAGAGAATTAAGATATGATACTTCTACTATCTACATAAAGTAAATATATTTAAAGGCAATAAAATGAAAAGAATTTTAATTTCGATGATAATAATGAGTAGTTTCCTATTTGCAGCACCTGTTAATCAATGTAAAGAAACAAAGCTAACAGAAACAACAAGTATTCTGTCTTGTCCAAGTGGTGATTATGAAGCAACTTTTGAATTAAAATCAAAAAAAAGAAATATGACTGAAGCACCTAGTTTAAAATTACTTGGTAAAAGAGAACCTAATATTATAAATAACTATAATCGGAAATAGGTTTTAGTTAGTTTTGTATTTAAACTAGTCATGATGAATCAACTCATGAAATGTGATTTATTATTTAGAAATGCATTAAAATAGGATTTAAAGGTTCACAAGTTCCTCTAGTGCAAACTCTAGATAAAAATTCATTCTTTTCTTTTTTAAACCATTTTTTTGAGACTTTTAAAAGTTCTTTCTTTGAAAAAGAACTTCTCTTATTTGTTAGTATATAACCATTATTAAATAAAATATTTTCAATATCCTTTTTACTCAGAATATGATTCTTCTTCAAGAACTTTGTTACTGAATAATTCGAAATATCTTTGCTATTTAGTATATCTTTTACTTTTTTTACCAGTATTTCTTTTGGAAAAAGTTTTTTCCCGCCATCAAACATATTGAAATAATATGATGATAATTCTTTTGAAATTTCAAAGTGTTCTATTTCATCCACTAAATCATTAAAATTTTCTCCTTGCTTTAAATCGATAGAAAATCCTCTTTGTATTCCTGATCTAGGCAAACACTGGGCACCAATAATATTAATTTTTTCAAAATGAGCAAGATAGTTTAATTTATATAAAATACCCTCTTGCTTATTTTTTATAATTTCATATTTTCCATTACTATATTTTGTTGTTGCAAAAAACATTGCAATATCTTTACTATTTGTTAAATCTAAATGAGAAGTTAAAAACCCATAGTGTTGTGCTAAACTTTCAAAATCATTTTCAATCGTACAGTTATAAATTTGATGTTTATTCAAATCTTTTAAAACTGGATATTCTTTTAGTAGTTCTATAAATTCAATTTTTTTCAATACATCAATTACTCTATTTTCAAAACTTATATTTTCTCTATAAATAGAAGAGAAACAATTTTCATAAAATTTATTTTGACCTCTATATAAAGTGTTGAAAAATTCAGGAGATGGAATTAATTTATATTTATTATTTCCAACATCTAAAGCATTAAAATTACTCTTTGAATTAGATGTTACCAGTCCATGAGAATTAATATGGGTATTACATCCATTACTATCTTTTCTATTTAATTCGTATAACCCTAAATTAGAAAGATATTTATAATGTTCTAAAGAAAGCAAATTTTTCATATATAAATAATATCATATTTAACATTATTTATAAAAAAATTTGGAAAGAATATGATTCTTTTAATAGAGTTAGTTGTATGTAAATTCAAGGCGAAGAGTTTTTTTGTCGATTGAGCCTACAACTAGTAGGTGATTGAGACAAAAAAACTTTTCAACGCAGAAGATGCGTGCAAATAGCTCTATTAAAGAGCTTTTGCTGTAATTCTTGATAGTCTTTGTGCAAATGCTACTGCATCAGTAATTTCCATACCTTCAGATAGTTTTGCTTGATCTAATAGTACCCATGAAACATCAGCTACTAAAGAGTCATTATCTAAACCATTTAACTTAGTAACGATTTCATGGTCTGGGTTGATTTCTAAGATTGGAGCAGTTTCAGGCATCTCTTGTCCCATAGCTTTCATCATTTGAGCCATTTGTTGCATTTGAGCATCACCAGCATCTTTTACAACACAAGATGGAGACTCAGAAAGTCTGTTTGTAACTCTTACATCAGAAACTGATTCACCTAAAATATCTTTGATTTTTTTAGTGATATCTTCAAATTTTTCTTCAACTTCTTTTTTCTCTTCTTCTGATTGCTCAACTTTTGGAGCTTCTGCTGAAGTAATATCTTTAAATTCCCACTCTTGGTATGCACCATACATTGGAGTAATGATTTCATCAATTTCTTTATCATCTAAAATAAGAACTTCAATATCATTTTTCTTATATGCTTCTAATAATGGAGAGTTTCTAAGAACATTTTCATTTTCACCTACGATGTAGTAGATTGCTTTTTGTTCTGAATCTGCACCATCTTTATATGCTGCTAAAGAAGTCATCTTATCAGCTTTTGTAGATTTAAATCTAATTAATTCTAATAAAGCATCTTTATTTGTGAAGTCTTGGTATGCACCCTCTTTAAGTGGTCTATTGTATTGCTCAATAAATGCGGCATACTTTTCTTCATCTTTAGAAAGTTTTTTGATTTCTCCTAAGATTTTTTTAACAGAACCTTGCTTGATATTTGCCATAACTCTGTTTTCTTGTAAGATTTCTCTTGATACGTTTAATGGTAAATCTTCAGAATCAATAATACCTCTTACAAATCTAAGGTATGTTGGTAATAACTCTTTTTCATCATCAGTAATAAATACTCTTTTTACGTATAACTTAACACCTGGTTGGTAATCAGCTCTATACATATCCATTGGAGCGATTGAAGGAATATAGAATAAAGTTGTATACTCATTTACACCTTCAGCTTTTGTATGAATAACTGCCATTGGGTCTTGTGAATCATGAGAAATAGACTTATAGAAGTCATTGTACTCTTCAGCTTTTAAATTAGATTTTGGTTGCATCCATAAAGCTGTTGCTTCATTGATTTTTTCATGTCTTTTTTCAATAGATTTTTTAGCTTCTTTTCCAGCTTTTTCATCTTCTTCACTTAACTCTTCAGTTACTTCTTCTGAATAGTTTAAGAAAATTGGGTAAGCAATATGGTTAGAGTATTTTCCAATAATAGTTTTGATTCTTTCTTTTACAGCAAACTCTGCTGCTTCTTCATCTTTTAATTTGATATAAATAACAGTTCCAGCAGACTCTTTTGTAACAGGTACTAAATCAAATTCACCAGTACCATCACTTGACCATTTGTAAGCTTGCTCTTCACCTGCTTTTTTAGAGATAACATCTACATGAGAAGCTACCATAAATACAGAATAAAAACCAACACCAAATTGACCAATAAGATTTGAATCTTTTTTAGCATCACCTGTCATAGCTTCAACAAATGATTTTGTTCCTGATTTTGCAATTGTACCAATTGAAGCGATTAAATCTTCTTCATTCATACCTACACCATTATCAATAATAGATAATGATTTATCTTCTTCATCAAAAGAGATATTAACTTCACCTGACCAGTCTTCTGGTAACTTAGCTTTGATATTTTCATCTGTAAGTTTTAAATAGTTTAGTTTATCAATTGCATCACTTGCATTTGATACAAGCTCTCTTATAAAAATCTCTTTATTTGAGTATAAAGAGTGCGTCATTAAGTGTAAAAGTTGTCCTACTTCTGTTTGAAACTGATGTTTTGCCATAAATTTCTCCTATATATTTTAATATTTTGTAAACAGAATTTTATCACAACTTTATAAAAGGAAGCTAAAGTTTAGAGTTTTTTTAGCACTTATATATGAAAAGTGCTAAATTAGTGTAAATAATTATTAAAGAAAAAGGTATTATAATTGATTATTAAATAAAAGGAAAAAATAATGTTAGCAAAGATTTTTAACAAAAGAACTATTTATTTTGTTATAACAGGATTTATAGCAATCATGGTTGGAGTTGTAGGTGGAGTTGTAGATATAGTACAAACACAAGGTGTAATAGAAGCTTCTGAAACTTTAGGTTATCCCTTATACTTTTTTACTCTTCTTGGTATATTTAAAATACTTGGAGGAATTGCATTATTACTTCCTAGAAGTTTTGATAGACCTAGATTTATAGCCTATATTGGTTTTTCATTTGACTTTATATTTGCTTCATTTTCTCACCTTAGTGTAGGAGATGGTTTTGTAAAAATAATAGTTCCATTGGTATTCTTAGGATTACTAGCTATTTCATATAATTTAAAAAATAAATTCTAATTCAAAAACAAGATTAAAATTGATAGACTACAATTTGAATAAAGGATAAATATGAATAATGAAAAATTTATAAATGATTTAAATGATATATACGAATTTTTAAACTTTCAAAAAAGTAGTATCAATAAGCTGATATCTTATTTAGAAAAAAAAGAGTTTGATAAACTAACTATTATAGAAGAGTTTGCTTCTACTTTAAATTTAGAGATGAATGATGATTTAAGATTTGCGCTTGTTACTAGACTTGTAAATTTACGAGATGACTCTTTAGTTCAAGTTCTTAAAAAAAGTGGAAAAAACGAAGATAAAATTATAGAGTTACAAGAAAAAGCATACTGCTTTGTGAAAGACTTTTGGCATGAGAAACATAAAAATACAATTGATTATATAAAACACAATAATTTATTAACACCTTTTTATCAAGAGATATTTCAAGGTGTTTACAATGTTGGTCTTAAAATGTCATCATGGCAAAGTTCATGGACAGCTCATATTATAAATGGAATAAATAAAGAGCTTTTAAATATGTTTGAAGGTGATGAAGAGAAAGTATTTGAATACTTAGAAAAACATCATTTATTTGATTTAGGACATAACAATATACTTGCAGATAGATCTTACTCTGCACTTGTAAAAGAAAAAGATGAATACCACTCGCAAGCTTATATAAAAGCTTTCAAAGAACAAACAACAGCAGTTATAGATGAACTTGAAGAGTTTGAAGAAAAACTAATAGAGCTTGAAGATGAAACATATAATCAAAAATGGGATTATATTTTATATATTCAAAATCTTATCAAAGCATTTGGTGAAACAAAAACACATCTTTTAGTTGAAAGATGGGCAGATGTTGATAGAGCTTGGATGAAAATTAAAACTCCTATTCAAATTGGACATCCACTTGAATACTATGAAGACCATTTTAGAAAAGCAGTTGCTTTAGAGTGGGATATAAGACTTACAAATCCAGACTTTACACAAAATGATAACAGAGTAAATAAAATCAAATCAGCTTTTGCAAAAATCTTTGAAGAGTTTAAAGGTAATAATGAATACAAAGCAATATATGACTTCTCTTTAAAATCACTTGATAAAGTACAACTATATATTGGACGACCTGCTCTATTCTTTGGGGCAGAATTCAATGGACTTTTTTCAGCACAAGTTGTACCAAATGATGAGATAGTATCGAAAGAAGAAGGTAAAAAAATCTTTGCATTTTCAGATGAGATACTTCAAACAAGCAGAGCAAAACCATTTTTAAAACTAAGTCGTGAAGTTTTTGGTCAAGAGCTTTTAACAGAAGATAGAAACTTTTTATTTAACGAAACTGATGCATGGCATCAAGTTTATGATATCACAACTATTGGACATGAATTTGGTCATATTTTATGGTGTGATGAAGAGACAGAAACTCTTATGAACAAAACTGGAAACTTCAAAAATATTGAAGAGTTCAAAGCTACAACTGGAGGTCTAGTATCTTTCTTCTTAGATGATTCAAATGATGAAAAAGAGTTGGAACAACAAGTACTAATAGATACAGTTAAAAGAGCTGTGGGACTTATAGGATGGATGGAAGTTGATGAAGTGCAACCTTACTATTGTGAAGGGCTTATCCATTTAAATGGATTATTTGATTCACAAATTCTAACTTGGGAAAATGAAAAACTAAATATTGACCTTTCAAAAGAAAGATATGAAGAGTTAAAAAGATGGTATATTCAAACTTATACGAATTTAGCAGATCATTATTTAAATAAAAAAGATGCTACAGAGTTTTTAAATCAATTTGCAGTAAAAGAAGATAAGTACTTCATGCCTGTAAATAAAAAAATAGACTCTTTTGTAAAACACTACTTTGCAAGATACCAAGAGATTGGTCAAGAGTTAGATACAGAAGATAAAAAAGAAAACTATTTAAAATAAGAGGTTTTAATCTCTTATTTTAATACTTGGACTTATCTTTTCCCAGTCTTCCATTAAATCTTCTTTTAAAATAAATGTATCTTTTGAAGTAGCTATATTATGATACTTGTATGGAGTAACTACTAAAAGTCCACCTTTTATAATCGATGTAAAAGTATTTGTTTTTATTTCGGTTCCACTAAAGATAGAAAATTTTAATTTAAAACCACTTATATCATGAAAAGTAGAATCAGTACGTACAAAATGTTTATATCTGTTGTAAATAAGACAATCAAGTAATACTTTTGAACCATCAAAACTTAGTCCTATTTTATTTACTTTTCCTATTTGTACATTTTTATAATAAATTGGAGCATCTTCACTTACACTAGAAGGATGTAAAGAGACAACTTTTAGAATCACTCCATCTTCTGCTTTTTTAACATTTTCTAAATTATCATATCCATTAAAAGTAGTTTTTACTTTTCTTTGTTTACTAATTTGTACACCAATATTTATAGGCATGATAGTTGAACCTACATTTTCAATTTGGTTTAATGACAGCTTAGGTTTTTTAAGATAAAAAGTAGTTCCTTGTTTAGCAAATTTTTCAAAGTCTTTAAATATTTGAACTTTTACTAAAACTTTGTTTTTTGAGTTTAAAGATATATTTGTAACTTTTCCAACATCAACACCTTTATAAGTTAATTTAGAAAATTCTGTTTTTAAACCTTCTACATCATCAAAATATATTTTGATTGTATTTGAAGAGTTTTGCATACTATCTTTAGAAGAAAATATTTGATAGTTCTTATAACTCTTATTTGAACTATTATCGAGCTTTATTGAACCATTTAAAAGAGAAGAAAAATTATCAAGCTCAAATAATACTCCACTTAGACTAGCATCTAATTTTAGTACACCTTTTTTATAAAATCTACTTTTTTTAGTGATATATTTTTTATATTTTGAATATATAAACATCTTTACTTTTGATTTTTTATCATCAAATTTTATTGATTTTACAAAACCTATCTCTTGGTTTTTATAGTTAATTGATTGATTTTCTTTTATTTCAAAACTATTATCAAAGTAAGCACTTATAAAAGAACCTTCGGTTTGCACTCTTTTTAACTCTTCTACATCTTTGTAAGAGCTATAGAGTTTGAAACTTTTTTTTGTATATTTTTCATTTCTTTTTATATCTACAAGGGAGATTGCTCCATCAAGTAGAGGTTTAAAACCTATATTATTTATATTTAAATCTAAATCTTTAAGTTCTACAAGCTTTGAACTCATATCATAAAAAAGTGTTTTATCATTTATAAGTTTTTTATATTTTCTTTTTATAATTGCTCTTATTTTTACTTTTTTATAATCTTTTGTCAAAGTATAATCAAGTACTTTTCCTATCTCAATATTTTTAAAATATATCTTTGATTTATTTGATATTGAATTTAGATTTTCACTAAATAAAGTTACTATAACATCACTTGAAAAAGATTTTTTTGAATCTTTTTCTTCAATCTCAAAAAAGAAAGACTCTTCACCTTTTTTATAATCTATTGAAAGATAATTTCCTCGTACAACTGTCCCTAGATTTTTAATCCCATCTAAGCCAATCTCTGCCTCTTCTAAATAAAATTTACTATTTTTTGTTAGAAGATATTTATAATTTTCAAATAAATAAGCTTTTACAATTACATCATCAGAACCTAAGTGTAACTCTTCTACTTTTCCTACTTCTATTCCTTTATACATAATAACAGTATCTTTTCCAATACCTTTTGCAGTTGAAAATTTTATATTAAAAAATATCTTTTTTAGTAAGTCATTTTCATCTTCATATAATACATAGTATTTATCTTTAGACATTTTAGGTGCATCTTTTTTAGGAGTTTGAACTGTTATTCCACCAACAAGGGCAGAATATAAAGAACTAACTTCTAAACTCATGCCAGATGCTCCAAAATTAACTTTTAGTGCTTTATTCATAACAAAGCTCGAGCTATCATTTACAAGATCATTGTATTTATCGTAAATATAAGCTTTTAGATATACACTTTCATCTCTAAACTCTTTTGAAACAATTTCTCCAATTTGGAATTTATTAAAAAATATTGGCGTTTCAGTTTCAACTAAATCAGCTCTAGAAGAAAGAATTGAGACATAATACCCCTTCTCATCTAAATCAAAATCTGGTTTACTATCAAGTCCTATAAAATCATATTTTGGATTAACCTTTTCTAATTCTTTTATGTTTCTATACTTTGGTGAGATTTCGATTTTATTTCCACTTAAAATAGTTCCAAGACCAGAGATTTTTGTAAGAGATACAGTTGGTTTTTTTATCCAAAAACTAGCACCTTCAGAAGCAACATATTTTGCTACGTCACTATTTACTAAAATATTTACTTTTACACTATTCAAATCATTTATTGCTATTTTAGTAACTTTTCCTAGTTGTAAACCTCTATATTCTAGAGGTGTTACACCCTCTTTTAGTCCTTCTGCACTTTTAAAAATCACAGAAATATTTGTTCCTTTTTTAGAATAGCTTTCATACACTACCCATCCTAAAATTGATAAAACTATTAAAGGTAAAATCCATACAAAAGAGATAGATTTTTTTTCTTTTACTGTTGGTTTATATACTACTGTTTCTAATTTCTCTTCATTATTATCAGTCATCCCAAATAATCCTTGTATCAAATCTATGTGCAGCAATCATTGTTAAAACTACGACTAAAGAAAAAGATGTGGCTGCAACTCCACCTTTTATATTAAAAATTTCATCAAGTTGTACTACTGAAGCTAATAAGGCTACAACGTATATATCAATCATAGACCATTTTCCAATTGCTTCAATAAAATAAAAAATTCTTAGTTTTGTTTTGTTTTTCATTTTTATATTTATACTTAAAGATGTAAAGATAAACAATAAACCTAGAAGTTTTATAAGTGGTATTATAACACTTGCTGTTAAAATAACTATTGCAATAAAGTAATCACCATGGCTTAAAAAAGAGATTACCCCTTCAATTATTGTACTTCCTTCTTCAACACCAAGTTGAGTTACTTCCATCATAGGATAAACCATTGCAGGAACAAAAAGAAAAAGTGCGGTTAAAACTAAAGCCAAAGATACTTGCAAAGAGTTTTTTACTCTTCGTCTAACAGTATGATTACAAGAAGTACATTTAAAAGAAGTATAGTCTTCTTTTTTATACATTTCATGGCAGTTTTTACAAGATATTAAAACCATAGCTTACTTCAAAACACTTTTTATATTAAACTTTTTATTTGACATATAAAACATAAAAACATACGCTAGCATAATATAAAATCCAATATCAAACCTTGTAGAAGAAATCATCCCTATAAGTTTTATATATGTAACTATGATACTAACAATAAAAACTTCTATAAAACCCCAAGCTTTGAAAAAATGGAAACTATCATGAAGTGCTCTTTTAGGGAAAAGCTTTCTTTTCATAGAATTTTGAATAAAAGCAAAAACTATAACAATAGAGTTTAGAACAGGAGCAATAATAATTGTAAAAAATAGAAGCAAGGCTACAAAAATAAAATCTTGTTCTAATAAAATCAAAAACGTGTGAAACAGAGTTGTACTTAACTCTTTTCCATTTATATTTAAAGTTATCAAAGGATAGATATTTAATAAAATGAAAAGTAAAAGTGCAGAAATTGCATAATACAAAGAATCTAAACTATGATTATCTTTATGAGTTAATTTTCCACTACATCTAGGGCATTTTAGTTTTTGTTTTTTTAAAGTCTCTTCTTTTTCTACAAAAAGCCCACAATGGTAGCACTCTATGATATTATTCATATAAATTAATTAAAAACTTTTTTCATACTAGATTATCCAAACTTGTTATAAATTTTTCTTGATATTAAATAATATTATATTTAACTTTACGTTATATAATATTTAATTTGTCCTAATACTAAACTTTTTAAATTAATATAGTTTTCTATAGAGTTTCTAATGAAAAAAAATATAAATTATGAAAAAATTAAAGGTTAATAAAAATATGCAATACAATATAACGCCAGCACAACTTGGACAAAGGCCTCAAGTACAACTTCCAGACCCTAGAATACTGCAACACTTAGGAGAAAAAGGAATGAGAAAATTAATATCAGACCATTATGATTTACTAAAACAGAGCAATATTAGAGGACTTTTCCCTCCAACAGATGAAGGTTTTGAAATGGCTAAAAAACACTCTTCTGATTTTTTTATTCAAATTTGTGGAGGTGAGCGACATTTTGATAAAAATAGAGGTGCTCCACGTATGGTAGGACGTCATGCCCCATTTGCTATTACTTTAGAAGCTAGAAGAATATGGTTAGAATCTTATATTATGATTTTATCTACTTTAGATATGAGTGATGAATTAAAACAATCATTTTGGAACTACTTGGATATCTTCTCTATTTGGATGGTAAATACTCCATCTGAATCAAATAGTCAATTTCATTCATAAAATTAGTGGACTCTATTTCGTCCACTTCTTTTTGCATTTTTTAAAGAGTTTTCTGCAGTTAAAATCAATTCATCTTTTTGAAAAGTTTTCTCAGGTTGTATTGAAGCCACCCCAATACTTATAGTTAAAACATTTGAAGCAATAGAATTTTCATGAGGAATATGTAAAGACTTTACAGAATCAACACATTTATTAGATATTGTTTTAGGTTCTTTTGTATTTGGAAGTAAAATATAAAATTCATCTCCACTAAATCTAGATATTAAATCACTTGGACGATTACAATGATTTACTAAAATATTTGCAACAAGTTTTAAACATTCATCACCTTCACTTCTTCCATAAATATCATTGAAAGCTTTAAACTCATCAATATTTACAATAATAAGCGAAATATTCTGTTTTTCTCTTATTGCTCTTTTGAACTCTTCATCAAATCTCTCATTAAAATATTTTTTGTTTAAACATTGTGTCAAAGGATCAATATGTGCATGAATTTTTAAAGTCTGATTTTCATTTAAAATTTCATTTGTTCTTTCTTTTATTTGGTTTTCAATATATGATTTTTTATAAGTTTTAAAATAAGTAAAAATAAGTGCAATCACAATAAATAAAACAGCAAGTGAAGTAATTTTTATGATAAAAAAATTACTATTAATTTGCCCATCTTCATTATAAAAATGCTCGATATAAGTTGTTATGGAAATATAGAAAACCAAACATATTGAAAGTAAAGTTGTAAAATTACAAAAATTAGCACTTTTGGTTTTCATAAATCACCCTGTAAATTATTTAAAATATTCTACACTCTTTTAAGTTAGATTTATATTTGATTTTATTTTCTTGCAAATAAAGTCTATCAAGCCTGTGTATATTTGTACACCTTATTTAAAACTAAAAAAAGTAATTTATTCTATTAGCATATAATATATTATAAGAAAAGTTGATTTTATTATTTTTATTTTGCTTAAGTATTTAAGAGTATAATAAAGATGATTTTAAAAGCTATAGTTTATTTTCTTACTGAAAAAAAGTAAGTAAGTTTTTTATAAAAGAGTAAAGATACTATTTTAAAGTACCATTACTCATTTTATTTTTTTGTAGAAGTTATTCCTGGTGCTTCTTTAGTACCTACATAGTCTTCATATTGACCATTTGAAGATTGAATATATGCAAAAAATGCTCCCACTAGAATACAGAAAATTACTACAAGTCTAACAATATTTCTTTTTTCTTTTGGTTCATTATCATTATAATCATCAATTTTATCTAAAGATAACTCATCATCCATGTTACTTTTCATGAGAACTCCTTTACTTTTTTATTGACTATATCAAATCAGAACTTAAAATAATAGTCATAAGTTTAAGTTATACTATTTTTTAATATAAAGTTAAACTTAGGACTTCTAAAATTATAATAAAAACTTATAAAAGTGAAACCATCATCTGATTTACTGCAACGGCAATCTCTTTTATATCTTTGTTTTCATTTGTCATAAATCTATCAAGATTATCTCTTACTCTATAAAAAGAGTCTTTTTCATTGTTTATAAAGTTTGCAAAAGCAATCTCTGGTTCTTCATTTACTCTTTGAAATTCTAATACTTTTTTTGTATAGTGAACAACAATAAATTCAATAAACTGTAAAACTTGATTTCTTAATATCATGTCATTTCTTGATGTGATTTTTATTCTATTTAATGAAATGATAATATCTAAGATATTAAATTCATGGATTAAAGAATAAAATAAAACAACTACATCTTTAAATGAATGGCTTGTATTTGCTTTTATAACAATTGCAGGAACCGCAAATCTTAAATAATCAATAACAGAGAAGAATAAATTAAATTCATCATCACCTTCTATCAAATTATCAACACGTTGGTTATGAACTTGTGCTAATAAAGAGAATAGTTCTTCTTTATGGTCAAGGATATGTGCTGCATCAAGTTGATTTTTCTTAAGATATTTAACCATCCATCTTGTACTTGAATATAAAGTATACTCTAGCTTATTTATCAATCTATACTGTTTTTCTGCATCCATTTCATAATCTAAAGATGCAATTTTTGCTCTTATCTCTTTTGTACCAAATAGCTGTTTTGCTACAAGATATGATTTGATTTTTAATAAATATCTATCAAGTCCTAATTTTTCATAATCACTTACAAAAGTACAACCTTGTGAGTTTATTATAATATCAGCCATTTTTGTTGCAATAATTTCACGTCTTAGTGGATGATTCAATAATTCATGTTCATACGCCCCAACAAATGATTTAGGAAAATATCTATATAGATACTGTACTGCAAATTGTTCATCTACTAAAGTTGATTCTAACAATAATTTTTTTACAAATATTTTTGAATATGATAAAAGTGAACTTAATACTGGTCTAACAATTGAACCATCTATATCAATAATATCGTTTATATTTTCATTTTTAGGAATAAAAAATGAAGTTCTATTGAAAGCAACAACATTATTTTCTAAAACTTCAATTACTTTTATAAAATCATTTAGATATCTTCGTGAAAACCTTTCATCTATTGATATTGCTAAAGCTTGATTATAATTACTTCTAAGAACTAAATTTACTACTTGTTCAGTTAAAGAGTTAAGAGTACTTTGAGTTTCATCCTTACCAATATTTTCATGAGAACCGATTGTATTAAGTAAAATTTTTAAGTTAACTTCATGATCTGAAGTATCAACTCCAGCTGCATTATCAATACCATCGATATTGATTTTACCACCATTTAAAGCAAATTCAATTCTAGCTTTTTGCGTAAATCCAAGATTTCCACCTTCACTTACAATTCTTGCTCTAATATCTGTAGCATCAACTCTTACAGCTTCATTTTGTTTATCACCTATATCAATAGAGTTTTCATCACTTGCTTTTACATAAGTTCCAACTCCACCGTTAAACAATAAATCTACTTCCATAGTTAGAAGCATAATACATAGTTCTTCACCTGATACGGTTTTTTTCTTTGTACCTACTAATTTTTTTATCTCTGGTGTTAACTCTATCTCTTTTTCACTTCTTAAGTAAACTCCACCACCTTTAGAAATGATTTTTTTATTATAATGACTCCATCCAGAAGCTTTTGCCTCAAAAAGTCTTTTTCTCTCTTTATAACTTTTTGCTAAATCTGGATCTGGGTCTACAAAAATTTCTTTATGACCAATTGCTGCAAATAATTTAAATTTATCAGATTCAATAAGTCCATTTCCAAATACATCACCACTCATAGAACCAATACCCATAACAGATACACTATCTTTATAAATATCAATCCCTTCTTCTATAAAAAATCTTTTAGTAGACATAATAGAACCACGAGCAGTTATACCTAAATCTTTATGACCATAACCATTACTTCCACCACTTGCAAAAGCATCACCTAACCAATAACCACGGCTAATTGCAATATCATTTGCAACATCACTCATAGCAGCAGTACCTTTATCAGCCGCAACTACAAAATATGGGTCATCATCGTCATAACAAATCATATCATCATGTTTTACAACTTTCCCATTTACCATATTATCTACTAAGTCAAGGTTGGCATTTATGTACATTGAATAAATATCTTTAAAATACTCTTTAGTTACATCAGCAGTTTCTTTATTTATAACAAACCCACCTTTTGAACCATCAGGGATAATAATAGAGTTTTTCCCTTCTTGAGTAATCATCAATGATTTTACTTCTTGTCTATAATCATCATGTCTATCACTCCATCTTAATCCACCCCTTGAAATATTACTCATTCTTAAATGAACTCCATAAAAGTCAGGATGATAAATAAAGTTTTCTAAATTTGGTTGTAAACCTTTTAAATTTTCCCCAAATAAAACTGTATTTATTTTAAAAGCAATGGTCTCTTTGTTTAAATAATAATTTGTTCTTAAAAGTGATTGTAGAAATGAAAATGTTAGTTTTAATATTCTATCATCAATAATTTGAGGTATTTGTTTAATCATCTCTTCAATTTTTAAAGTTAAATCATTTAATTTTTCTTTTCTACTCTTTACTTTTGGATTGAATTTTATACAAAAATAATCTACAAAAAGTTCTGTTATATCATGATGTGTTGTAAGAGTATTTAATACCGTTGCAGAATTTATCGTAAGTACCGCTTGGTCAATATATTCGATAAATGCACGTACAAGCCTGATTTTATTCAAATCAAAATTTTGATTCAATACTAATGAAAATGCTTTTGAATGAACTAAAGAAGAATCTTTTAGCGAAGTTGTAATTATCTTTTCAATATTATCTTCTGCATTTATAATTCTTTTTAATTCTTCATCATTTTCAACTCTTAAATTAAATCTTGATACAAAAATCAACTGTGTAGAATTTTGAATATTATATGTAACTTCATCAATAATCATAAAACCAATATCATGCAAAATTGGAGTAATAGATGATAAAAACAACTGATACGTAGAATATATTTTTATACTTTGAGAAGAATTATTTTCAACTATTTGAGTAACTATAGTTCCATCAACCACTTCTTTAAATAATTCATCCGAAATCTCCAAATCTTTTGATGTCAAAAGTTGAGAACAAATCGCATTCATATCCGATGTAGTACCCATAACAAATCCTTTTTTATTTTATATACCTAATACTACTCTTAAAATATTAAGGGATTGTTAAAAGATTATGAAAATTATAATTTGTAATTATGATGTAATCTTATAAGTTACAGCATTTAATAATTTTACTACAATATCTGCTGAAACTTCTATATCTAAACCTCTTTTTCCACCACTTACATAAATTGTTTCAAAATCAAGTGCAGTAACATCTATAACTGTTCTCAATCTTTTCTTTTGTCCAAAAGGAGAAATACCACCTAATAAGTATCCTGTTACTTTTTGAGCTTCTTGTTTGTCTGCCATTTTTGCATTTTTTGCTTTTAATGCACTAGCTATATTTTTTAAAGACATAGTACAATTTACAGGAATAATTCCAACTACTAACTCTTTTGGATTTAATTCAACTAAAAGTGTTTTATAAACTCTGTTTTCATCAAGTCCAAGTTTTTGTGCAGCTTCTAGTCCAAAGTTAGTACAAGCTGGGTCATGCTCATACTTATGTATTTTAAAATCACATTTATTTTTTTTCAAAAGATTAATTGCTGGTGTCAAAACTACTCCTAAATTAAAAAACAATAATAACAACATTTTTCTCTAATATTGCTTTTGAAACCTTTTTTAATCTATAACTTTTAGGATTCTAAAGCGTGAACTAAAATCTATTAATCTTCTCATTGGCTTTCCTTTTATTATTTTCTTTTAATTTTCATCTCCAACTACAAAAAACTGTTGCTCTACGCCACTTGGAAGGTTTACTCCACCATTTACTAAATCTACTATTGAGTTCTTAGAAAGTGGTACTCTTACTTCTTGAGTTACTAAGTTACTATTTGTATCCCCACTTGGTTGCTCTTGCATGGCTGTTTTTATTTCCCCTAGCGTTACTATAGTATTGGCATTCTCTCCACTATCTGTTTTAGAAACGATATTTATATTGCTATTTTCTAGTCCTATATTTTTTGCTAAGGTTGTTGTGGTTTGTTGCATTTGTGGTGTTTTTGGTTTTACTATTTCTAACTGTGGAGTATTTGTTTTTACCTCTATATTTTTTGGTATCTCCACATCTACCTCTTTTTTATTTACTATGGTTGTGATTACTTTTTGTATATCATTATTTTGTGTTGTTGGGGTTTGAATTGTTGGAGTTGGTTTTTCCCCTTGATCTGAACCTTGGTTTAATTCCCCTTCATACATTGTCCATCTTGTTACACCATTTTTTGTTACCAATACAGGATAATTATTAGGAGCTAAACTTTCATCACCAACTATATCCCATCCTGCTTGTTTAAAGGTATCTATATTTTGTAATTCTGAAGTGGTTTTTCCCTCTCCTTGTGCACTAGTTGATAATCCACTTGTTTGAGTATCCCAATAAGAGTTTGTTACATCTCCTTCATAATTATGTCCCACAAGACCTGCAACTCGATAATTACCACTTACTGTACCTGTAGAGTAACTACTACTAATAGTTCCTTGGCGATTATATCCCACAAGACCACCAATACTCTGACTACCACTTACTGTACCTGTAGAGTAACTACTACTAATAATTCCTCCTTCATTAATTCCCACAAGACCACCAATATGCTCATTACCACTACTTACTTCACCTGTAGAGTAACTACTACTAATAGTTCCTTTATTAGCTCCCACAAGACCACCTGTATTCGCAGTACCATTTACTGTACCTGTTGCATATGAATTTTTAATTACTGCTTCACTTATCCCCACTAGTCCTCCAACCAAAGAACCATTTCCATCTTGCCCTTGAACATTTCCTGTTGCATAAGAGTTTTCAATTGTACCTTTAGCCTCTCCTATTAAGCCTCCTGCACGATATGGATATGATCCACTATTTGTACTAAATAATTCCACTTCCCCTTGAGCATAACTGTTACTTACTTTTGTACCTGATTCTGTAAGACCTATAAGTCCACCTATACTCTTTCTACCTGTAACATCTACTAAAGAAAAGCTATTTTTTACTTCACTTGCTCCACTATGGATTACCCCAATAAGTCCACCTATATTTTCACTGTTTCGAGATTCATCCCCATCAAAAATATACTCTTCCCCTTTAATAGTACCTGTAGTATAACTATTAACAACACTACTATTGGTGTGCATTGAACCTACTAATCCACCAACATTTTTTCCACCTATAATATAAACATCTTCTAAACCAATATTTTGAACCTTTCCTTCTATTGCACTAAATAAACCAACATCAGTTTCATTACCTCTAGTAATGATTAAATTTCTAATCACATGCCCTAAACCATCAAACTTTCCTATAAACTTAGTCGTATCATCCCCAATAGGTTCAAATCCTTTTCCATTATCCCATGAAAACGTATCACTGGCATCTATATCAGCTCCAAGTACATAATTGTTAGTTAAATCGTTATTTATATTTTGTAATTCTGAGAGATTCTTAATAATTGTCCAATCAATAACTGCACCATCACTTCCCAATTTTGTAGAAAATTCACTCCCTTGATTTAAATTAATAGGAGCATTAACATAATAATTTGATTCATTGTTACTATTAACAGCACCTTGTCCATAAAAAAGTTGTAATTTAGCTGCTGCTGGAACAGTCTGTCCAACGAAAAAAGGAGGAATATAAGTAGCAGAAAGACTTTCATTTATAAAAATATTATTTGTGGCACTTAATGTTAAAGTATTACTAATCCAATTTATTGCACTATTTACATAAATATTTCCCTCACCATCATTTTGATTACTTGAAGTATCAGGAATATTACTTCCATCAGTTGAAATAATTACATCCCCACTTACAAGGGCTGATGCTATTGCACTTGCTAAAGTACTGTCAATAGTAACATTCACAGGGTCAATTAACCACTCTCCTGCTTGGATATCTGCTCCTAAAAAGTCAAAGTATTTTCCAGAAGTTTCTACAAACCCATCTTTGGCATTAATCTCTCCACCTATTTGTGCTGTTCCTCCATGGGCAAACAGTTCTACATATCCTGTTAAATCATCAATAGAGTTTGCTTCTATGATACCAGTGTTGTTTACTACACCTTTTAAGAGTTCATCTACTGCATTTGTTGTAAGGTATATCTCCCCTCCATCTGCTAGGATTGTTCCTGAGTTTTCTACAAGGGCATCCAGTACTCCTTTTTCTACTTTTAGGTTTACTAAAGAGTTTCCATTTAGATTAAGGCTATATGAATCTGCACCTACTAAATGTATTTTCCCTTTTATTGCTTTTATACTTCCTGTGTTTTTTACTTCATTTGAGGCTAAGATTACTGAACCACCATTTTCTATGGTGATTGTCCCTTCATTTATTACACTATTTGCTGTTGTATCTTTAAAGTTATAAGTTCCATTTTGAAAATCTTGATCGGATAATTGTGCAGTTGTTGCTAAGATACCTGAGGTGTTGATACTTGCATTTTTACCAAATAAAACACCATTGGAGTTAAGTATCCATACTTGACCATTTGCATTTAAAGCTCCGTTTATAACACTTTTTTCATTTCCTAT
>NZ_BDIR01000020.1 GCF_001895145.1 Arcobacter sp. LA11
GCATAGCTGGGTTTTGAAACTCTGCTATTACTTCTCTCATAATATGAATTGATTCTGCCTCTAACTGTTTTAAATGCGTTAGTCTTTCTTGACTTATTTCTTCTGTATTTATCATTATCATTCCATTAATTTTTATTTATTTGAATAACTATTAGAATTTATCAAATTAAAAGTTTGACTTTATTCTGTCTTTTGTTTATTTACTTAGCGTGTAAACCACACTCTTTATGCTCTGGGTTCTCCCACCACCAACGTCCACTTCTAATATCTTCGCCAGCTTTAACTGGCCGTGTACAGGGTGCACATCCAATACTTGGATAGCCTTGGTCATGAAGTTTGTTGTATGGAACATTGTTTGATTTAATATAATCCCAAACATCATCTTCACTCCAGTTAATCAAAGGATTTACCTTGATAACTTTAAAGTTTTCATCGTATTCAACTACTGACATATCAGTTCTTGTAACACTTTGAGTTGCTCTTAAGCCTGTTATCCAAACTTTTAAAGGTGCCAATGCTCTTTTAAGTGGTTCCATTTTTCTAACACCACAACAATTTTTTCTATTTTCTATACTCTCAAAGTGTCCGTTGATACCTTGAGTTTCATATAACTTTTCTACATCCTTGTTAATCGGAAAAAATACGTTTAATTTAACACCGTATTTTAGATTTGTTGCATCCATTACATCATAAGTTTCAGGATGTAATCTTCCTGTATCCAATGTAAAAATATTTGCACTTTTATCAATTTTTAAAATCATATCTGTTAATACTTGGTCTTCTGCTCCTAAACTACTAGAAAGAGCTGCTTCTTGACCATATTCTTTGATAAAATACTCTAAAATTTCTTTTGGTTTTAACCCTTGTAATTTTTTATTTAAACTATTAATATCCATTTATTACCTTCTAAAATTAACTAAATCTGATAATCAGGTTCTTTAATTTTCCCAAAAGAGATTTTATTCCAAGCTCTTTCATGAAAATAGTAAAGTATCATTTTTGTAAATAATTCTATTGAACCAATTGAGGCCGCCATTGTTAAATCACCAGTGATAAAGTATGAGATTATTATAGTATCAAGAGTTCCAACTGTACGCCAAGAAACTGTTTTGGCTACAGATCTATATGCTTTTTCTGCCATATTTATACCTCATATGTTAAAGGACATACGAGGATGAGTTTTTACTCATCGTCATATAATCCTGAACTTAAATATCTTTCACCTGTATCACAAAGAATAGTAACAATAACTTTTCCTTTGTTTTCTGGTCTTGCCGCAACTTGTTCTGCTACATGTACATTTGCACCAGCAGAAATACCAACTAATAACCCTTCTTCTGAAGCTAGTTTTCTTGAAGTTGCAATTGCATCTTCATTACTTACTTGAATAACTTCATCATAAACAACAGTATTTAATACACCTGGTACGAAACCAGCTCCAATACCTTGAATTCTATGTGGTCCTGGTTTACCACCACTTAATACAGGTGATGCTTCAGGCTCAACTGCAATTACTTGGATATCTTTGTTATGAGCTTTTAAAACTTCTCCAGTACCTGTAATAGTTCCCCCTGTACCAATAGCTGCAACTAAGATGTCAATTTTTCCATCAGTGTCTGCTAAAATCTCTTTAGCAGTAGTTTTTCTATGAATATCTGGGTTTGCACCATTGTTAAATTGTTGAGGAACAAAAGAATTTTCTGTTTGTTCAGCTAATTCATTTGCTTTATCAACTGCACCTTTCATACCTTTTTCTGGTTCTGTAAGTACAAGTTCTGCACCTAAAGCTTTAAGAAGTTTTCTTCTTTCGATACTCATTGAAGAAGGCATTGTAAGAACTAGTTTAATTCCAAGACCTGCACAAATAGAAGCAAGTGCAATACCTGTATTACCACTTGTTGGTTCAAATACTGTTGTTTCATCATTGATTAAACCTTCTTCTAAAGCAGTTTTAATCATATTTGTACCAATTCTATCTTTCACTGAATGAGTTGGGTTCATAAATTCACATTTTCCTAAAACTGTAGCTCCACTTCTATTGCTTGATTCTTGAAGTTGTACTAATGGTGTATTTCCTATTAATTCTGTAACATTTTTTGCGTAATTCATTTTTTGTCCTTTTAAGTAGTTCCTCATAAAAGGGAACCTTATTAATATTTATCTACTTTTTATCAGTGGATATAAAATCCACTTAAAAGTAACAAAACCTAAAGAGCTTTAAGAATAAAGCTTTACCTATATACTGTAATGTAAAAATTCGTTATATTTTTCTTGATAATCATCTAGCTTTGCAAGATTGATATCAAAAATGTCTTTCATGCTTTTCTTAGCATCATCAAAGAAAATATTTAATATTGGATTCTCTGCTTTATTATCAATAATTTTTAAATCATCTTCTAAAGCAATAAGAATATCTTTTACCAAAATATCTTCTGGGTCGCTTGCTAAAATATATCCACCTTTTGCACCTCTTATACTTTTTACAAGTTCAGCTCGTCTAAGTTTACTTAGAAGTTGTTCTAAGTAGTTTTGTGGAATATTAGCATTTGAAGAAATCTCTTTGATTTGCATCGGAGAGTCTTTCTCATGTTTACTAAGTTCGTACATGGCAGTTAAACCATATACACCTTTTGTTGAAATTAAAGGCATCTCATTATTCCTAATTTAACGCTTGTTCTAAATCTTCAATTAAATCAATAGGATTTTCTAAACCAATTGATAACCTAACTGTAGTTGAATTAATTCCAGCTCCAGCTAATTCTTCTTCATTCATTTGAGAGTGAGTTGTAGATGCTGGGTGAACGATTAATGATTTTGAATCACCAATATTTACAACAACAGAAAATAGTTTTGCACTATCAATTACTGCTTTTGCATCTTCAAAAGATTCTGCTTCAAAAGAGATAAGCCCTGAAGCTTTTCCATCTTTAAAGTATTTTTGCGCTTTTGCATAATATTTATTTGATTCTAATCCTGGGTAGTTAACTGATTTAATTTTTGGATGAGATTCTAAAAATTTTGCAATTTCTAAAGTATTATCAGAGTGTTTCTCAACTCTAAGTGCTAAAGTCTCTACTGTTTGTAATAGTAACCAAGAGTTATGAGGAGATTGTACTGCTCCAATATCTCTTAATAATGCTAATCTAGCTCTTAAAGTAAAGTTTGGTAATGGAATATCAGTATAAACTAAACCATGATATGATGCATCAGGTTCCGTAAAATGATAGTATCTTTCAGCATTTGCTTTAAAGAAGTCTGCTAAACCATCTCTTTCAATAATTACACCACCAATAGTTGTACCTTGACCATTTATATATTTTGAAGTTGAATGAACAACTACATCTACTCCCCAAGATATTGGGTTAAATAAAGCTGCTGTAGCAACTGTATTGTCACAAATAGTTAAAATACCATTTCTTTTTGCAATATCAACGATGCTTTCAACATCTGCAATTGCAATTTGTGGGTTTGATAATGATTCAAAGAAAATTGCTTTTGTTTTTTCATCAATTAAATCTTCTAAATCAGAAGCATCTTCACTTTTAAATATTTTTGCAGTTATTCCAAGTCTTTTAATAGTATGTGTTAATAATGTAACTGCTCCACCATATAATTTATCTGAGATAATAATATTATCACCAGCTTCGGCAACATTTATGATTGCATAAAAAATTGCAGATTGACCAGATGAAACACAAAGTGCTCCAGCTCCACCTTCAAGTTGTGCTAATCTTTGTTCTAAAACATCAGTAGTTGGATTATTTAATCTTGTATAAATAGGTCCTAACTCTTTTAGTGCAAATAGATTTGCTGCATGCTCTGCATCTCTAAATGCATACGCAGTTGTTTGAGCAATTGGAACAGACATTGAACCATAACCCTCTTTTTTGTTATAGCCTCCGTGAACTGCAATTGTTTCTTTTTGCATATTGTTTTCCTTTTTTTTATTTTGTTTTTGAATTTGTATGGTGAAATTGTAATGTATTTTTAAAACAATGTCAAGTAAATTAATCATAATTAAACAAATATTCTATACTAAATTAGTAGAAATCAGCTATTTTTTATTTATATTTAGTAAAGTTTTGAACTATACTATGTCTTTTAGTGCCGTAATATAAGGTTTTATATTGCATATATTGAAACTTGACTAAAAAAGATGAGAAAATTTTAAAATTTATCAAAATAAAGTAAAAAAGATAGTAAAATATTATAGTTGATTAAAATAGTATAGTATTAATTGCTATGTTTTTTTAAATAAAAAAGATATAATTATATAGTTTTAGAAGGAAGAAAATGAAAAAAGAAAATATCTTTGAAAATATTTTAATAGATAAAATAGATGAACAGTTTATAGAGATAGTTAAAAATGAAAAAGTAAGAATAGAAAGAATTGTATCGAATGGACAATCAAGTCCAAAAGATTTTTGGTATGAGCAAGAGGAAAATGAATTTGTGCTTTTATTAAAAGGTTCGGCAATATTGGAGTTTGAAAATAAACAAGTACCTTTGATAGAAGGTGAGTATATAAATATAAAAGCTTTTACAAAACATAGAGTAAAATACACTTCTAAAACAGAACCAACTGTGTGGCTTGCAATATTTTATAAATAAGAATAGGAAAAATAATGGTAATAAGAATAAAAGATATATTTTGTGGTCAGAAGCAAGATATAGATGATGGAAGAAAAGAGTATCAATCTTCATATAAAAAAATTGATTTAAAAAAACAGAACTACTATATAAACGAATTAGGTTTTCAAGATGATACACAAAGTGATAAAGGACATCACGGTGGTGTTGATAAAGCAGTTTGTGTTTATCCTTTAAAATCATATGAGTTTTTTAAACAGAAATATGATTTTGATTTAGATATTTGCTCTTTTGGTGAGAATCTTAGTATTGAAGAGTTTGATGATACGGATATTTGCTTAGGAGATGTCTTTAGCTGTGGAGAAGTGTTATTTGAGGTTTCACAACCTAGACAGCCTTGTTGGAAGATATCATCTATTGTTGGTATTAAGTCTTTAACTTCATTGCTTGTAAAAGAGTATAAAACAGGTTTTTATTTTAGAGTCATACAAAGTGGTTCTATAAAAAAAGGTGATTCTTTAATTTTAGAGGAAAGAAAATACCCAAAAATCACTATTGAGTTTATAAATAAATGTGCTTTTAATGCCAAAGAAAATCAAGAGAATATAAAAGAGATACTAGAATCAAAAAGTTTAGCTGATGCATATAGAACCTCTTTACTAAAAAGATATGAAAATAAAGAAAATGGTTTGCAAGATTGGCAAAAAGACAACTTCTAAATCTAAACTAAGCCCTTCACCAAGAAGCTTTAATTGAGATAAGAATATAATTTCACAAGATTATTGAAGGACAAATTTGAAAATAGCAATTATTGGAGCAGGTGCAGCTGGACTTATGGCTGGTATAACTGCAAAAAGATTAAATAAAAATCTAGATATAGACATCTTTGATATAAATAGTGGTATAGGAAAAAAGATATTAGCTTCAGGTAATGGAAGATGTAATATATCAAATACAACTGTAACAAAAGAGAATTTTATAGGTGAAAATCCAAGCTTTGTAGAGTATGCTTTAAAACAGTTTGATTTTAAAGCTTTCGAAAAGTTTTGTAAAAGTATTGGATTGTTACTTGATATCAAAGAGACTTGTAAAGTTTACCCTTTATCAAATGAAGCAAAATCAGTTGTGACTTTATTAGATAGTGCAGTAAAAAGTTTAGGAATAAACCTAATACTTGAAACAAGAGTAGAAGATATAGTAAAACAAGAAGATAAGTTTATAGTAAAAAGTAGTAATAAAGAGTTTAAAAACTATGATAAAGTACTAATAAGCTCAGGACTAAAAGCAGCTCCACAACTAAATGCCACAGAAGATGGTATGAATATAGCTGAAAAACTAGGACATTCATGTAATCCAACATATCCATCTCTTGTAGGTCTTCATACAGATTTTGAATATAACAATAGAATGCAAGGTGTGAAAAAAGAAGCTGAGGTTACTTTATATATAGATGGACAAAAAGAGAATAGTATACAAGGTGATGTACTATTTACAAAATACGGAGTATCAGGTTTTGCAATTTTAGATATCTCACAATATGCAGTATATCCACTATCGCTATATCAAGATGTACAAATAGCAATAAACCTTTTTCCAAATATAAATAGAAACGAACTTCTATCAATGTGTGAGAATCTTTTCAAAAACTTACCAAATGAAAAAACAGTAGTACTTCTAACGGGAATAGTATCAAATAAACTAGCCCCAATATTACTAGATGTATGCAAAATAGATAAAGAAAGCTTAGCAAAAAATATAAATGCAAAACAAATAAGAGGCTTAGTAAATATTTTAATAAACTGGCGATTTAAAATCACAGATACTCAAGGTTTTAAACATGCAGAAGCTAGTGGCGGTGGAGTAAGAACTGATGAGGTAGACTCTAAGACTTATGAGAGTAAAAAATGCAAAGGATTGTATTTAGCTGGAGAGGTTTTAGATTTAGTAGGTCACAGAGGTGGATATAATCTACAATATGCATGGGCAAGTGGATACGTAGTAGGAAAAAGTATCTCGAAATAAAATAGTAACTTTTGTTAAATTTCGGCGTTATCGCCGAAATTGAAATAGTCACATACTGAAGTATGCTCCTGCTTCAATTTCTCCTCTGGTCTTGAACTTTAACAGAATTTACTATTTTATAATAATTAAGGATATAATTAAATATTTTGAAAGGAATAGTAAATGATTAATTGGATACGTAAAATATACAATATGAAAATATATTCTAAAGAGATTCTGAAGGTAATATCAAATATAAATTATGCAATTCTATATAGAATATTTATATTAATTCAAGATAAATTAGAAGACAAGCAATTAACGGAAATAAATAAATATTCAGAAGAAATTTTTAAAAAATATATTCTTAATAATGATGAAATAAGAGAAGAAGATAGAGAACTTTTATCTAATGTTATGGCTGATGAAAAAATTAAAGAATTACTATCTTTAAAGTTTTTATTAAATTCATATTATTATGGAGTCTTTCATATTGAGGACGATGAAGAACTTTATTATAAAAAAGCTTTAAAGATAAAAGATAATTTAACAAAATTAAATAAAAAGACTTTTTATAATCAAAAGAAGATTGTAAAAAAGATAGAAAATGAGCTTAAACAAGAATTTAATAAAATAACAAAAGAGAGAATAGAAAGAAGAAAGTTTGAGGAAACTCCAAAAGTAAGAATTTCGACTGAAAATATAAATTTTATTTTGAAAATTTGTTCATTATTCTTTATTGTTGGAGGTTTTCTTTATACATACTTTTTTATGGCCTATTTTAATATCAATATATCACTTTATTATAATATCTCAGACTATATTGCAGGAAGTATGGATGTTTTATTTAATATTTTTATAATATTAATTGTATTAAGTATATTCATGGCTTTTGAATTTGACAATATGTTAAATAAAGAATTTTTTAATGATGAGTATGGAATTTCTTCATCAAAATCTTATACTCAAGAATATTTAGTTTTTGGATTTTTTTTTGTTACTTCGATTCTAAATTATCTTATTACAAATACTATTGAAACTTTTTTAGTAATCATGACTTTAGTTATGCTTTTTTATATAGTATTACCAAAGATAAAAATACTTAATTATTTAGAAAAACCTATTCCCATAGTATTATCACTTATAGGAATAATATTATTTATTAGTCAACTTGCTTTGAGAATAGATAAAGATATAAAAAGTGTATTGAAAAATGAAAAAAAAGTAAGTATTAAATTGAAGTATGATTACACAAAATTTGAAGAATTAAGTTTAATAACAATTAATTCAAACTATTTGTTTTTCTGGGATAAAGAGAAAAAAAAGTCAATAGTAATACCTTTGTCTAGAATTTCAAATTTGGATAGTATTGAAATAAGAGAGTGAGCATTTTAAAAAAAGCGTTAAGAAAAATCTATATAAATTTGTAAAGAAATTTGAACTGTTTGAGCAGAGCGAGTTTTCAAATTTTAGAATTTCTATCTATTTTTTAGTTTTTTGGGAATCTGTGAACGCTTTTCTTTTGGTTCTTTTCTTTATTAAAAAGAAAAGAATGAAGTTATTCCACAATCCCACTCATACAAGTAACATCAACACCTTGTTCTCTCCAAGCTTTTACAATCTCAAGTAATCCAATACTATCACTAGGCATATGAGGAGCAATAATTATATTCCCAATATTTTGCTCTGCAACTGCTTTTTTCACATCTTCAGGAACATGCATAGCTATTATCGTACCAACACCTGCTTCAAAATATGATTTATAAACATCTACTCCACCATTTGTACCACCTGCCATAAGAACTTCTATCTTTCCTGCATAGTCATCATTTGAGCCAACTCTGATTACTGGTTGTGCAACTTTTCCTTGGTAATATTCCCATGAGTTTAGTTCTTCTATTATATTTTTTAGTTTTGTTTTTGGTTTATTTTTAAAGGCTTTATCAAGTTTTGTTTGTACTATCTCTTCTGTTATAAAATCAGCTGGAATATGTATATTTAAATATGGCATATTCATAAGTCTTGCAGCTGAGCTTACTCTATCATAGTTTGAGGCATGTCGTCCAAGGTCTACACTTGTTTGTTTTTTCTTTAGAGCTTTTTGAGCTTTATTTATTGGAACGCCTGCTTTTACCATTCTATCTATTTGTACATCCATAACTTTTGCAAAATCAACTACACATGAGTCAGCTTTTGGATGATGACTTACTACACAATCAAAGCCTAACTCTTTTGCTAATAATAGCTCAGGAGTTTCCATATCTATTCCGATAAGTACTTTTTTTATATTATCACCTTCAACTATTACATCTGTGTCAAAAGGTTTTTCTTCTAGTTTTGCTAGTTTTAAAGCTGTGTTCATCAAATCATTTGTATTCATATTTTTACCATTTTATTAAAATTTATTTTTTAAGATTTTTATATTTGACATTTTATTAAAGTCAAATTTTCTTTTATCTGTATTTAATGCATATTTGTCATTAAGAAGCTTTAAACTTAAAGGTTTAACTTTCGAAAAGTTTTCATTGTCATATGAAAAGCTTATGTAGTTTCTATCTTCTACTGCTTTTTGTAAAAATCTTAATTCTATATTCATAGTGAGATTATACTCATAATTCCTTATATAAAAAATATCATATCATTTAATTAAAACTTAAAATAAACTTATAAGATTTTTTCTTATTAATAATGCTTCTCACTAGGAGTATAATTAGAAAAATAGAATAAACAGAATAATTTTCTGTAGTAAAGGATAAGTCATGAAAAATGGAATTTATTTATTCGTGGTACTCTTCCTTGGTATCATGGGATATTTTGTTGTCAATCATCTAATGATGGCTGAAAGTGTGATGTTAGCTGGAATTATGTTCTTGATTTTTAGTGGAACAATAGTTTCTTTAATTACTCATTATAAAAAACGAGATGAGATGAGTTCAGCTCAAAAGTTCTTAAATATTGTCTATGTTGGAATGTTTGCCATTTATGGTTTTGTTTTAGGAACAACTTTGATGTATTCGCCTATGGCAGAGATGTCAATAGCTAGATTTGAAGGTATACCATTTATTATTGCAAGTATTGCTTTAGTATATGGAATAGTATCTTTTATAAAATCAAAGGTTTTAACTCATCATTAAATAAAAAGTAAGAGATAATATGCTCTTACTTTTTAGCAATAGTTTTTATCTTTTGGTGAGAGATTATTAAACAGTACTATCTTATCTAGTCGTATTTTTTGATTATTAGCTAATATTACAAATTCTTCTTTATTGCTAGTTTTAAAATCTACAACCTTAGTATTTATAGTTTTTTTATTTTCTTTATCTAAATAAACTATTTCACAATCTATTTTTTTTACAGCTGCTGCTTCTAGTTCATCATAAAAAGCACAGGGTATTGGGATATAATCATTTGACATAATATTCTCTTTTTAATAAAATTGGATTATTATATAATATTTTAATTTTATTAGGAACTTTTTTATGTTGATATTTATATATTTTTCTATTGCTGTTGGTATTTCATTTTTATGTTCTATTTTAGAAGCTGTTTTTTTATCTATAACTGCTTCACATGTTGAAATGACAAAACAAAAGAATGAAAAACTAGGTATTTTGATGGAAAAGCAGAAAAACAATATTGATTTTTCAATAGCTGCTATTTTGACTTTAAATACTTTTGCGCATACTTTAGGTGCAGCTGGAGTTGGAGCTGAGGCTGCAAAGATGTTTGGTGAAGAATATATGTTTTATATCTCTGCTTTTCTTACTTTACTGATTTTAGTTTTCTCTGAGATTATACCAAAAACTTTAGGTGCTTATTATTGGAAAAGTTTAGCTGGTTTTTCTACAAGAACAATAAAGTTTCTGATTTTTATAACTTATCCTATTCTTATTGTTATGAATAAAATTACTAATGTAATAACTCCAAAGAAAAAAGAGACTATTACAAAAGAAGAGATAATTGCAACTGCAAATATAGCTGAAGAAACAGGTGTTTTAAGAGAAAGAGAAAGTGATATGATTGAAAATCTTTTACAGTTACATGAGATAAAAGTAAGAGATATATTTACTCCTAGAAGTGTACTTTTTAGTGTACAAAGAGATATATTAGTAAATAGTTTTAAAGAGCAAGGTCTTATAGATCTAGATAAATTTAAAGAGTATTCTAGAGTTCCTATTTTTAATAAAAATATAGACGATATTATTGGTGTAGTTATTTCAAAAGAGTATTTTCATGAGTATATTGAGAATAACCTAGAAGAAAAAAATGAGATTATAAAACCTATTTTTAGTGTAAATGAAAATATCCCAGTTTCAAAACTTATAGATATGTTTTTATTAAAAAAAGAACATATGTTTATAGTTGTTGATAACTATGGTCAAACTGAAGGAGTTGTTACTCTAGAAGATGCTGTTGAGACTCTTTTAGGTGTTGAAATTGTTGATGAACTAGATACAAATATAGATATGAGAGAAGTAGCAAGAACTAAAATGAGAGAGATAAGAAGAATAAGAAATAAAGCTTAATAGATTTAACTATTTAAACACAAATAGAAACTTTATTTCTTCCTTTATTTTTAGCTTCATAAAGGGCGCTGTCAGCTCTTTTTATTACCGTATCCATAGTATCGTCTTCTTTTGAAACAGTAACTCCAAAACTAGCTGTTTTATTTCTAATTTCTTTAAAATTATGGTTTGCTATACGTAATCTAAAGTTTTCCATCAAGTTAGATACACCTTTTATATCAGACTCTGGACAAATTATTAGAAACTCTTCTCCTCCAAATCTTCCCACAAAATCTGTTTTTCTAAGATATGCTTTTAAAATATCAGCAATTTCTTTTAATACTTCATCTCCAATTTGATGACCATAAGTATCATTGACATCTTTAAAATGATCAATATCTAAAATAGCAAGACCAAAGGTTCGACCAAATCTTTCACTTCTATGAAGCTCATTTTGTAATAATTCTTCTAGTTTTCTTCTATTGTATAGATTTGTTAGCTTATCAGTAATTGAAAGTCTTTTTAACTCTTTATTTTTTTCTTCAATATCTTTTTTTGCTTCTTTTAGTAGTTTGTTAGCTCTTATAATTTTAGTATTCCAATAGATAATAAGAAGTATCAATAATACTGCTGCTATAGCTATTTTCCAAACTAAATCATAATTGATATTTTTTTCATATTTTATTGGAACCCATTTTGTAAAAATTTCTCTATGCCATTCATTGGTAATAGTATTTACAGTTTTTTGTAAAATATTCAATAAAGTTTCGTCTTTTTTTACTACGGCAATTGATAGTTTTAGATTTTCAGATATTTTACCTGCGATTTTTAATTCACCAAAATACTTTGTTTGAAATTCATAACCTATACTTGCTAGTGTATCAATAAAAGCAAATAGTTGTCCATTTTTAACTTTATCAAGACCATCATAAATATCTTCCACTTCTACAATATCTAAAGATGGATATTTTTGTCTAAGTATTTTTACAAAAGCATCACCTTTTATGATTCCTATTTTTTCATCTTCTAAGTCTAGTATTTGATTTATAAATGGAACATCTACTCTCGTTGCTACTACTAAAGGGACTTCTAAATAATGACTTGTAAAGTTTAAATACTTTTTTCTTTCTGGTGTTTCCATCCCTAACGCAAGCATGTCACATTTTTGGTTTTTTATATAGTCTATAGATTGGTTCCAGTTTTTAGTTTCTACTAGTTCAAATTTTGCAGATAGAATTTTTTCAAATAAATTATAATAGTCTGAACTTATACCGATATGATTTCCTTTTTCATTTAATCCTTCAAAAGGCAAACCACTAGGGTTTATACAATATTTTATAATATTTGTATCTAGATAAGCTATTTCATCTTGGCTAAGTTCAATATGTCCTCCACCGTACTCTTTAATGGAACCAATCCATTTATTTACTAACTCTTCTTTCTCTTTAGCTGTAATAGAATTAAGAGCTTTTTGCAAAATTGAGCTTAACAGTGGTTTTTCTGGTTGTACGCCAAATCGTAGATCTTCTTTAGTTGTATTTGGAAGGATTAGCTCACTAGCAAGTTTTAAATTTGTATATACATTCTTCTTTATCAGATAGTTTATATTCGTTAGATTTTGAATTAGCGCATCGATTTTACCAAATACTAAATCTTTTGTTAGTTCTGCATAATTATCATAATAGACTAAATTCATAGTGCCCATTTTTTCTAATTCTTTTATATAAAAGACATCTTTTAGTACACCAACTTTTTTCCCTTTAAGGCTTTTTAGTCCATTATACTCTCCAAAGTCATCCTTTACAAATATCATAATAGGAATATCATAATAAGAACTTGTAAAGCTTGTAAAAGGCTCTCTATATTTTTTATAAGAGATACTTGTTATCATATCTACTTCTTTGCCTTTAAAAGCATTATAAATTGTAGTCCACTTATTTATAGTTTTTTCAAATTGCAATCCTGTTCTTTTAGAGATTATTTTTAGTAAATCATGTTCAAATCCAACAGGAGTATCTTTAATATAATATGTAAAAGGGGAAAAGTCTGGCATCATTGCAACTTTTACTAAAGGATTTGTTTCTATAAACTTTTTTTCCTCTTTAGTAAAGGTAATAGTGTTTGCCATTGCTTCTATTGAAAAACAAAATATAAAAAGTAGTTGTATAAATAATATTTTCATTTTTTCCCTTATAAAGAATATATTTTATCAGTTAAAACTCTTTATATAGGTTAATTATAAGTCTTTTTATTATAATTAATAAAAAAATGGCAAATTATTTATTATATAATTGTAACAAAATCCTAAAAGTTATATTTTTAAACAAATGCTTATTATATGTTCAATTCGTTACAATACAAAAAATAAATTAGGATAGTATTGAACTTAAAACAAATAAGCATAGCTATATATGCAACTTACCTTACAAATAAATATGGATTTAAATTAAAAAAAGCAAAAACTTCCCAAGAAAGAATAGACTTAAGATTTGAATATTCACAAGTATTACTTAATAAATTAAATATTAGTATTGAAGTACTAAATAAAGAAAAATTACCACAAGATGGACAATATTTATTAATATCAAATCATAGAAGTATTATTGATCCTTTGATTATTGAAACAGCTTTAAAAGATACAAAAGTAGATGGTTTTTGGATTGCAAAAAAAGAATTATATAACTCTTTTTTCTTTGGAACATTTACAAGAAATGCAGGTTGTGTTTTACTTGATAGAGAAGCTCCTAATATGTCATCATTTTTTAAAGCTACAAAAGAAGTAGTAAAAGAAGGGCACTCTATTTATATTTTTCCTGAAGGAACAAGAAATAAAGAAAATACGCCATTATCAGAGTTTAAAGAAGGTTCTAGAATTATTGCCTTGAAAAATAGATTACCTATTTTACCTGTATATATAAAAACAAATGCAAATGATATTTTAAAAGAAGCTATTATGAACAGAACAAAAGATTTAAAAATAGAGATAGAAATTGGTGAGATTATAGACTATAAAGATAAAACATCTTTAGAAGAAAACTATAGAAAACAATTTATAGATAAATAGTCTTTGAAGAGCAAAAGCTCTTCAAAATATATTGTAATTTATTTTTTACAATGCTCTGCGTAGAAATTACCAAACTTAAGATTCATTCCACCTTTGTCTTTTTTAACAGTATATTTTGTAACTACTGGATTACACTCATCAATCCAAGAATACAAGTCATAAATTTTTACTTTGTCAAATCCCATTTGTCTAAAGGTTTGAGCTTCAATTGATGCTCTTGCTGCTGAGTTACAAACAACAATCAAATTTGGTTTTACTAATTTATCATCATCATTAAGTGCATGAAGTGCAACACCTTTCTCAGAAGCTTGTCTTCCTACTCTAACTGCACCTTTCATATGTGCAGCTGACCACTCTTCCATTGTTCTTACATCAGCAACTAACCAATCTTTAGATTTAAGTGCTTTTTTCACCTCTTCGGTTGTTGCATAATTTCCAGCTTTTTTGTTTTCTTTTTTAAGTTTTGTACTTAACTCTTTGTATGATACAAAGTCCCCAGCCAACAATGTTGATGTCATACCAAGTGCTAGTCCTAAAAGAATCCCCTTTAATTTCATTACTTCCCCTTATATTTTTTTCACATTAAATTATAATATTTATTGGTTAGTAGAAACTTAAGAATAACTTATAGTTAAACTATTATTATTATAAGTTATTCTTATTTTTTCTATGAGTTTTCTCTTTTTGTTTTTTGGATTGTCCAAAATACTTCAGATATAGCTTTATCAATATTAAGCGAGGTACTTAACATTTGTGATACTTCTCCATTTGCATTGTAGTTAATGATATTTTGAACACCATTATGTACGTTAAAGTGAACTTCTTTAAGATGTTTCCAGTTTTCAGTTTTTGTAAATTTTTGATTATTTGTTTCTTGTTCAATTATCCATTTTCCAAGATTACATTCTTTTTCTGATTTTACTTGCCATATGGTTTTAGAATCTAATTCTTTATAGTTTGTATCTTTAAAATTAATATGGTCGAGTTTTAATTTGTTTAAAGTAAACATTAAATCTATATCAGAAACTTGCTCTTTAGCATCTTTTAAATAAGTAGTTTTATTTACAATATTAACTAATTTCTTAGATAAATCTTCTATATCTTTACTTTGTGAACTTATTTGAGAAGCCGCAGCGGCATTTTGTTGGGTTGTTTGATCCAATTCATTTACTGAATCATTTATCTGTTCTATTACTACTTTTTGTTCTTTTGTTGCCATTGATACTTCATCTATGATTTCTAATTGATTAGAAATGTTTTTATTTAAAGTGCTATATCCTTTTAACATATCTTCTGCAATTTCTTTTCCTTCTAAAGCTTTTTGTTTGGCATTATTTACGATAGTAGTAATCTCTTTTGCCGCATCAGAACTTCGTGATGCTAGATTTCTTACTTCTTGTGCAACCACAGCAAAGCCTTTTCCCGCTTCACCTGCTGTTGCAGCTTCAACTGCTGCGTTTAATGATAATATATTTGTTTGGAAAGCAATTTGGTCTATGATTGCTGTTGCTTCTTCTATTAAAGAAACTTCAGTGTTAATATTGTCCATAGAGGTATAAGTATTATTTGCTAATTCTTCACCTTTTTTTACTGAACTATTTACTTCTTCTGAAAGTTTAGCCATTTTATAAGTGTTTTCACTAGTATTAATAACTGTACTTGTAACTTGTTCTAGTGCTGCGGCTGTCTCTTCTAAACTCGCAGCTTGTTGATTTGAAGCAGAGGCAAGTGAGTTTGAAGCAAGTGATAAATCAATCATCTCTTGATGAAGTTTATCTGATGTCATATCAAGTATAGCTAGTAGTTCAGAAATACTACTTCCTAGGGCTCTTATTCCAAGAATTATTGAACCCATTTTTCCACTCAAAGAATCTGTTTCTACTGCATGTTCAAAATTTGCATTTCCATATTCTATTAGAGTACTAATACCTCTATCTGCTAATTTAGCATTTGATTTAAGTGCTTGATTTAAATTTTCTTTGATTTGATTAAGTTTTTTATTTTCAGAATCATTTTTCACATAGATTCCATAAAAGCCTTTTTCAAATTTTTGTAATACTTCATTTATTTCATCAAATAAAATATTTTCAGTATTATTTTTGTTTTCTAACTCTTCAATTCTTTTTTCTAGCCTTAATATCTCTTCATCTTTTTTTTTGTTAAAAAACATATTCATTCTCCAATAGTATTAATTTCAATTATAAATTTTGCACCTCTTGAGGGTTGATTATTATAAGTATAATTTTCATTTTTTACTTTTATTTTTCCATTTAGTAATTTTTGTACTATTTCCATACTCATATACAATCCAATTCCAGTACCTTGGGATTGGTGTTTAGTTGTAAAATAAGGTTCGAAAACTCTATCCATTATCTCTTCATTTATTCCCTCTGCATTGTCTTTTATTTCAATAAATAGAAAATCATCTTTTTTATAACAATCAATAAAAATCAGTTTTTCATCTGTTTCTTTTTCTACTAAAGCATCTCTAGAGTTATTTAGAATATTGATTAATACTTGTATAAGTTCATTTTCAAAAGAGACTATTCTAATATCTTGGATATTTTTTATTATCTTAATATTTTTAGAAGAGAATTGAATATCAATAAGTTTAAAAGTTCTTTCAAAAATATCATGGGTAGAACAAGATTTTGGATTATTCACTTTTGGATTAAAAAAAGTTCTAAAATCTTCAATTGTTTGTGAAAGGTAATGAACAGAATTGTTAATTGTATCAAGCATAGAGAATAATTCTTTATCTGGTAGAGTACTTAACTCTTTTTGCATTTTAATTCCAGTTGAGGCTGTTAATATAACTGAAAGAGGTTGTCTCCATTGATGAGCAATATTTCCAATCATTTCTCCCATAGCTGCCATTTTACTTTGTTGATAAAGAAGTTTTTGTTTTTTTTCATTCTCTTTTTTCAATAGTTGTTGCTTTTCAAAATCTATTTTGACTTTTTTTCTATAGTTAAGAAATATTTTTTTCAGTATATTTGATATATAGATTGAAATGGATAATAGAATGATAAAAATAGCAATACTCCAATAAAATACCATTTTTCTATATTCAGAATATTGTTTTTCTAATATCACTTTTCTTTTATCAACAGTTTTATTTGCATTATCTAAATTAAATTCAGAAGCAATAATCCAATTGTACTTTTGATTTTTTTTAAGATACATGATTTTTTTAATATTTTTTGTTTTATATGCTCTTTTATATTCTATAAATATAGAATTATCTTTTGAATCTTTAAATTTATTAAATATAGGAATAATTTTATTAAAATTATTATTCGAATAAATATTTCCCCCAATTAGAGATTTATCATTATTGGCTAATATTTCTCCTTTTGTGTTAAATATAAAAAGATTAGTATTGTTTTTATAGTTAGAATATTTAAGATATGACAAAATTTCATTTTTTATTTCAGTATTAAAGTTATCTAAGTATTTTCCTGTACCAATAATCCAATTATAAGGCTCAAATTTTTTTACAAAAGCAAATTTCTTAAATTTTTTGGATGGTAAGTCAGGCTTAAAAAAATAATATTCAATAAATTTCTGATTATTATCTTTTAATTTTTTAATAATACTTTTTATATCTTTATCATAAAGAAGATTTCTATTTTCATTTTCTGGATTTATTGGATGAAGAACATTAGTTCCATCAAGATTAAAGATATAAAAATAGCCTTTTCCTTCATCAAATCTAATATCTCTTAATGTATTTTTTATTTGTTGAATAATATTAGCTTTACTTTTATATAAATAGTTTTTATTATAAATGCTATTTATCATTATATATGCATTGTCAATCTTAGTTTGGAGGCTTTTCTTGAGGTTTATAAGAGATGAATTGATTTTCTCATCAATATAAATATCTAAAGATTCAACACTTATTCTTATCTCATTTTTTTCTTCATCAATATAATTTTGTATTATATTTGTTTTAGTCATTAGAAATTCATTTTTATAGTATGTTGTTAAATAATAAGTTGTAATGATTGTTAAAAGGAAAATAAAAATTGAAGGCGTGTATCTTATTATTTGTAAAATAATATTTTCATTCTCTTTTAAATTCAAAGTTAAACCTTAAAATAATTTTTTAAAAGTATTAAGAATAAATTCATATAAATAGTGCAAAATATATAATTATTCACGATTATCCCATAGGATAATGATAAATGAATAATAACATTATATATTTAAAATATAATTTAACCTATAGGATAAATATGAATTTCACTTTCCCCAACATATCGGATGAGGAAATAAAAGAGTTTTATGACAATGTTTCAAAAAAAGTTAAAAAGTGTAGAAAAGATAAAAATATTACTCAGCTTGATTTATCTTTAGAAATAGGAATCAAATCTGTTGCATTTTATTCTAACTGTGAAAATAGAAAATATAATAAGCATTTTAATCTTGAACACTTATATAAGATATCTAAAGCCTTAAATAAAGATATTTCAGAATTTATTACTTAAAAATTAACTAGAATACTATAGAAATTTAAGTTATAATACTATGGAAAATTAAGTTAGTAATAAAATTTAAGAATTTATTATGAGAGGGATAATATTGGATAATACAAATTTAACAAAAGAACCAGAAACAAAGTTTGAAAAAAAGCTTATTCAAGATCAATATAACGTAAATGTTGCTTTTTACGTTCATTTAAATGAGTTTAATAATAATGTACGTAGTGAATTAGAGAAAAGAATAGAAGAAGTATTTTTCTTTTCAAAAGGTGTTGAATGGAAATTTGACAGTTTTGGTATTGAAAAAGCAGGTTCAAGAGGAAAAGATGTTTTAGGATATTTTATTTTTAGAACAGCAAATTTAACAGAACTAAAGAAACTATTTATTGAAAACTTTAAAGATTATGAAAATGCAAAGAAAATAACTTGCTCAGTAGCAGAATATCAAAAAATTAATGAGACTTTTTTTGAATTAGAAGTTTAGATATATTTAGATTTAAAAGTTAGAGTTTCCTCTAACTTTTATTTGCTTTTCATTTCTTTAGCTTCTCTTGCATCTCTGTGTTTACAAGATACCATCATCTTTTTACAAGATTCTTGAGTCATACCACAACCACATTTTTTAGCATCTTTTTTAACTTCTGCTGTACCACAAGAACAAGCTTTCCCAGCAGCTTTGCATTTACACTCTTTACCTTTTTTACAATCACACTTAGATTTCATATTCATTTTCTTCATGTCGCCACCACATTTACCTGCGCCACAAGAACCTGACATTTTTTTCTTAGCATCTTTTTTCATATCGCTACCACATTTACCAGCACCACATGAACCTTCTTTTTTCTTGTCCATTTTGCAACTTGGCATTTTGCAGTTTTCTTTTTTCATTCCACATTTACAATTTTCTTTTTTCATTTCCATTTTGCAATTAGGCATGTCACATTTTTCTTTATGTTCACCCTTCATTCCACAATTTGCACTTAATGCTGTAAGTGATAAGAAACTTGCTACTAAAAACGATAAAAATAATCTACTCATATTCTTCTCCTGAAATATTTTTTATAAGTATATCAAGTAAAAATTAATATAAAGATATGGCAAAATAGGGCTACGCAGGATTTTTATAAGTATTGATTATAATTATTTATAAGTTATAGAAATAGTTAAAGTAGAATTTTTAGAAGAAGAGTTTTTAATTCTTTTCTTCTAAAAGTTTTAATATATCAAGTGGTGTCTCTACAATAAAATCTGCACCATTTTCAAGTAATTCCTCTACTCCTCGAAATCCCCATTTTACTCCTACTGCTATCATTCCTGCATTTTTAGCTGTTTGCATATCTACATCACTATCTCCAATAAAATAGATATTTTCACTTGGAAGGTTAAATGATTTTGCAATATTTATTGCACCGATAGGATTAGGTTTTTTTGGAATTTCTTCTTTTTGTCCATGTGGTTCACTTATATTGTAAAAACTAAAAAATTGTTCTATATATTTAAGAGTAAATTTATGAGGCTTATTTGAAAGTACTCCTAGTTTATAATTTTTATTTTTTAGTATTTCTAAAAGTTCATATACTCCATCATATGGTTTTGTGTTACCTTGTAAATTTTGGTCATAAACAATTTTAAACTGTTCTAATACTTCTTGGCGCAACTCTTTTGAGCTATTAGTTGGAGTACAGTTTTTTATTAAAATATCAGCTCCTCCTCCTACAAAAGTCTTATAATCTTCAATACTATGAGTTGGTAAATTAAACTCTTTTAAGACTTTATTTGCACATAGTGCAATATCAGTTAAAGAATCAATAAGTGTTCCATCTAAATCAAATATAAGTGCTTTTTCTTTCATTTTTATATTCCTAAGGTATTTGTTTTATTGTTTGTTTTGAAAAGACAAATGATATTATAACTGCAATAAGTGTCAATACAGAAGTAATCATAAAGACATAAGAGAAATCATTTGTAATATCATATATATATCCAGCAGTAACTGGTCCAATTGCTTGACATGAAGCAAAAAGTAGAGTTACTAAAGAGAGTACTTGGGCAGTTCTTTTTACATCAAAATGTAAAGAAGTTAATAGTGCAACTAAAGAAGGGATACTCCAAACAGAGATTCCAAAGATAATTGCAGAGAACCAAATTGCATATGCGTTGATATCTATTGCTAATATAAAATGAGAAATAGTTTGTAAAATATAAACAAAAATTAGAGTTTTATATGGACCTACTTTATCTGCAACTATTCCAAATATAAAACCAGAGAAGATACTACAAAAACCAACTACTGTCCAAAAATCACCAGACAGTGAAGTACTTACATTGTATTTATCAATTACAGCACTAACAAAATATGTAACATAAATAGAATAAGAAATTCCAAATATCATATAAATAATACCAATTTTCCAAAAAGAGGGTATCTTGAAGTATTTATTAGCTTTTACTTTTGTATCTGGCATTTCATGACTAGCATGTTTTTTGATACCTGGTTGGGAGAAAAATGCAATAAGTATTAATATAAAAGCAAATATTGTCCATGAAGTTTTCCATGGCATATAAGCTATAGTTTTTTCAATAATAGGTACAAGTTGTCCGGAGATTATGATAGCTAAACCACTTCCACTTACAATTATTCCTAAAGCTTTTCCTCTCACTTCTTTTGGAATCACATTTGCCATGTATGCCATTATAGACATATTTACAATAGCAGAGAAAAAACCACTAAGAGTGTAGAAAAATGATATAAGAAGATAATCATTAAAAAAAATCATAGCTAACATACTTAATCCTTGTAGGATAATTGTTAGAAAAATCAATTTGTGCGTAGTATATTTACTATATAAAAAATTAGCAAAAAATATTCCTATTATATAACCAATAAAATTTGCAGTTCCTATAAATCCAATTTGTGTTGTGGTGATATTTAATGTTTCTTGCATATTTGGTAAAACCATGCCAAATGCAAATCTACCAAATCCCAAGCAAGCAAGAATTACTAGAAAAGAAGCAATTATTGATTTAATATATGGTCTCAAGTTTATAATTCCACTACATCATTTGGTAGTTCATTTTCATCATTTTCTTTTATAGGAAAATTTTTGATTAAAATTGAGTTACAACTTTTTATTGCTTTTAGATAACCAGAAGATAAATCATTATTTTTAACATCTTTTATAAATTCATCAACTATAACTTGCCAGTAATTATCTTCTATTTTCTCTTTTATTTTACTATCTGTTATTATCTCAACAAATTTTTCATCATATGAAACAAAAAACATGATAGCCTGTTTTGTTTTTGTTGTTTGTAGTCCTAAATTTACAAACTGTTTGTTTGCATATTCTGAAGCCTTTGTATATTTGTATGATTTAGGAAGTAGTGCTAAGAGAATTTTATTGAATTTTTCAAAAATCAGATAAAAAGATAAAAAAGAGATTACTTGTATTTGAAATAGTTTTATTGCACTAGTTTCAAATAAAAGAGTAACTAATGAAATAATTGTACTTAAAAGAAGTGCAAAAGCAATTGTTTCAAATTTATATGAAGACGACTGTTTTGTAATTACTGCTACAAGTTCAGCTGAACTTTCTTTCTCTAGATTCTCTATCTCTTTAGAGATTTGTTGTTTTTCATTATCATTTAAATGCATTACCATCCTCCGCTAGCTCCACCACCGCCGAAGCCACCGCCTCCGCCACCAAAACCTCCAGAAGAACTGCTTCCAAAACCACCACCAATTCCACCATCATATGAGGGATGTGTTTTAGAGTAAGATTTATATGAAACTTTTTTAGTAGTTAAAAATATTATAATAGAGGTAATTGTAAAAACTATTGCAGAAATTAATAAGCTATTGGAAAACCCAATTGCAAATGCTCCTGCAAAACCACCTAGCATACTAGAGTGGAATACTTTTGGAACAGTATTGTTTTTATGTTTTTTTACTGCTCCACCAATGATTCCTGATAAAAAAATTATTGCAAAATATACAAAGAACCAGTTTTCAGAACTAGAGCTTAATACTCCATAATCACTAGGTTTATATTCACCTTTAATAGCTTTTATAATAGCTTTTGTTGCTTTGTTAATTCCATTATAAAAGTCACTTTGTCTAAAGTTGGGTTTGAGTATGTATTCTATTATTTCATGTGCTGTTTTATCTGGAAGTGCACCTTCTAATCCATATCCAACTTCTATTCTAATTTTTTTTTCATTCATTGAAATGATAAGTAAAACACCATTGTTTTTGTCTTTTTGTCCAATCCCCCAATGTCGTCCTAATTGGTATCCATAGTCTGCTATATCATATCCGTCAAGAGAATCTAAAGTTACTATTACTACTTGGTTTGAAGTTTCATTCTCATGTTTTTCTAATATAGTAGTTAAATTGTTTTCTTCATTTACTGATAATATTTGTGCGTTATCAACTACTCTTCCAGTTAATTCTGGAAAAGTAGGTACTGCAAAAAGTGCTATTGCAAAAAATGTTAAAAGAAGCAAAAAAGCTTTTTTCATACTTTAAAATTTTACCTTTGGAGCTTCTTGTTCTTGTGGACTTGCTGTAAAAGTCTGTCTAATTTGGGCATCTGGATACATAATAGCTGCCACTATTTTCCCTGGATATGTTCTTAATTCAAGATTATAGAGTTTTACAGATTGAATATAATCACGTCTAGCAACAGTGATTCTATTTTCTGTTCCTTCAAGTTGAGTTTGAAGTGCAAGAAAGTTTTTATTTGCTTTTAAATCTGGATATCTTTCTACTACTAACATTAATTTGGATAATGCAGAACTTAAAGCTCCTTGAGCTTGTTGGAATTGTTGAAATAATTGAGGGTTTGATAACATCTCTGGTGTTAAAGATATTTTACCTACATTTGCTCTAGCTTGTGTAACTTCTGTAAAAGTACTTTTTTCATGCTCTGCATAACCTTTTACTGTAGATACTAAATTTGGAATTAGATCTGCTCTTCTTTTATATTGATTTTGAACTTGTGACCAAGTTGCTTTAACATCTTCATCTAATTTTGGAACATTATTAATATTTGCTATTATTAATAATACAAGACCAATAATAATTACTCCAAGACCTATTAAAAAAGCTTTCATTTTTTAACCTTTTAGTTTAAAATTATGGGTATAGTATTGAAATATTGATTAATAAATAATGAATTTTAGTATTAGTGTGCAATAATTAAGTTTTAATTTTTAGGGGTGAAATATGAAAACTTGGGAAGACATAATTAATAAAGAGAAAAGTGAAGACTATTATCAAGGTTTGAAAAAAGAGATAGATATCAAATATAAAACATCAAAAGTTTTTCCTCAAAAAGAAAAGATTTTTAATGCTTTTGCAAAAACACCTATTGATAATTTAAAAGTAGTTATATTAGGACAAGATCCTTATCATGGAGAAGGGCAAGCACAAGGTTTATCCTTTTCTACCCCAAGTAATATAAAAAATCCTCCTTCTATGCAAAATATTTTAAAAGAGATAAATGAAGATTTAAAAAGACCTTCTTCTTGTTTAGATGGTGATTTAACTCCTTGGGCTAAAGAAGGGGTTTTATTGTTAAATACAATTCTTACTGTTGAAGAATCTAAGCCAAAATCTCATCATAACTTAGGATGGGAGATATTTACTGATAATATAATCAAATATATTTCTCAAAATTGTGAAGATGTAGTTTTTTTACTTTGGGGAGCACCTGCGATAAAAAAAACAAAATTAATAGATGCAACAAGACATCATATTCTCACTGCTCCTCATCCAAGTCCTTTGTCTTCGTATAGAGGTTTTTTTGGATGTAAGCATTTTAGTAAAACAAACGAAATTTTAGACTTAATTGATAAAAAACCAATTAATTGGTAAGGAATAAAATGAACGAAAAATGGTTATTAAAAGATACTGGTAATTTAAACCAAATGTTAAGAATAAGAGCAGATAAAACTCTTACTAATGTATGTGAAAAGTTCAAAGACTTAGTAATTGTAAAACATCAATATCATATAGCTGATGATATTATGTTTCCTGATCCTTCATGTCTAGCATTTTTTACTGCATTTGAAGAAAATCACTTACAAAGTTTAGAAGAAGAGGAAAGTTTAGTTTTATATGCAGTAGATATTTTTGAAGGTAAATTAAATTTGTACATATACTGTAATGATGCCCAAAAATGTGTTTATAATTCTATATCTTTTTTAAAATCAAATAGTTTATATAAATGTGAGTTTGAAATCATATTAAATGATTATGGAAAAAGACTAGAAGAAATTATCTAGTCTTTTTGTTAAATTTCTTGCCAGATATAAATTTTATAGTACCAATATCTGTGCCCTTTTGAAGGAAGTTTTTTCACATCAGAAAATACTATTTCAATAGATTTATTTAATTCTTCGTTTAAATGTTTACCCTTAGATATATATTGAGAGTAACCATTTCTTAGCTTTGTGTATAGCTGATTTTCTATCTCTTTAAACTCTAAATAAGTCATGTTTTGAATTTTATTCTTTTCATAGTTTTCCAGTGTTTGTAAAAAATGGTATAAAGCAAGATATGCTTTTGATTTATCTGAGTTTTTGCTATGAAAAAAAGCTTTACTAAAAACTTCTACTTCTCTTTTCATATCCATTCCCATCTCAATACTTTGAGAGATGATGAACTCATCTTCTTTATTCAATATATTTTTCTCTTCTTTTGTTTCAATAATCAATTCTTTTTCAAGTGATTGCTCATTGTTTTCATTTTGTATTTCTTCTGGATTTTTGTTATCTTCTGTTTTCGAAAGTTTAGACATTATTCCTTCAAACATTTAATACCCTTTCTTAAAAATTAATCTAAGTCTCTAGCTAATTGATCTAATAAAGTTGCGAAGTTTCTTGTATGAATTTTACTTACATGTAAAAAGATATAAGCTACAACAACAACATTTAAATGAATTAGTGCCTCTTCAAATGGAAGAAAAGCTAATAATATACCAGCAATTAAAATAAAAACAGGATAAGTTAGTTTTAGCCTTTGCTCTTCTCTTACAAAAGCTATTTTATAATCCCTAAAGTTTGTTTTGATAAAGTTTTTATCTTCACTAGTTAATTTCTTTGCTTCTTTTAACTCATCTAATCCTTTTAGAACATCCATTTTCTTTTTGTATTGATAATACTTTACAAATAGTGCAACAAGTATTATTATTGACAAAAAGTTTGAAAGTAGTTCTAATGGAATTCTTGTCTCTTCCATATTTTCCCTTTTTTATAAATATGAAAGATTTTAATATAATTGACATTACATTTATATAATACATTTCACTTTTATTACATCTTTTTCAATAAAATAAATTAGATTTTATCTTATTTAGATATAATTAAAAAAATTATTATAAGGAGTGTGAAGATGAAAAAAATTTTAGCTATTTTAGCTTTGAGTGTTTCATTTATGTTTGCAGCTATGAATTTAAATACTGCATCAAAAGAAGAGTTAATGACTATTAAGGGGATAGGACCAGTAAAAGCTGATCAAATTATCAAATATCGAAAGTCAAGTAAAATTAAAAGTGCTGATGATTTACAGACAATCAAAGGTTTTGGTCCAGGTATAATTTCTAATATAAAAGGTGGAAAAACTGTTTCAAAAGCTAAATTGAATCAGAAAAAGAAAAATTCTAAAATAGAAGATAAAAGAAAAGAAAAAATTAAAAAAGCAAAAGAATCTGGAAAATCAGAAAAAGAGATAAAAGCTAAAAAAAAGAAAATAAATGAAAAAGCAAAAGCAAAAAAGAAAAAGGTAGCTAAAAAGACAAAAGCTAAAAAAGAAGAAAAAAAAGCAAAGAAAAAGAGTAAAAAAGCTTCTAAAAAAGAAGAAACTACTAAATAATTAATAAAAGTACTTAGTAAGTTTTTTACTAGGTACTTTTTTCTTGGTTGATATTTTGATACAATATCATTAAAAAATCTCAACAGGTTTAGCCATGAAAATTTCAGTAAATGCAATGTGCCCATGTGGGAGTTTAAAGAAGTTTAAAAAATGTTGTAAAATTTTTCATAATGGTTCAAATGCTAAAACGGCGCTTGAATTAATGAAATCACGGTATAGCGCCTTTGCTGCTGGTGATTTTAAGTATATTATGAAAACAACTCACAAAGACAATCCTGATTATAGTGAAGATAAAGCATTATGGAAAGAATCAATACTTACCTTTTCAAAAGACAGTGATTTTAAAGAACTTAAGATAATAGATTTTATTGAGGATGAAACTGAATCTTATGTAACTTTTAATGCAACAATTTTCCATGGAGCACATAATAATTCATTTTGTGAGAAAAGTAAATTTATTAAAGTAGATGGAGTTTGGCTATATCATAGCGGTGAAATTATTGATGCCTAAACTACTCCAGAAATTATATAAAGGAGAAGAAGGAAATATATTAATTCTTTCTCTTTGTATAACTTTCTCCTTACTTGTTTTTATTATTATAAGCTACCAAGTAGATGTTGCTTTTGCAAATAGAATTACAGGAATAGTTTTTACAAATTTACTTGTAGGCAGAGTCCCTGCTCTTTCTTTTGGATATGCTGCTGATTTATCACATTTTGTGGTTATTTTTACAAATATTACAACAGAGATGATTTTAGTAACTGCAATTTACCCTCTTTTTATTTTTAGTTTTAAAGGTGTGTTAAAAATAAAAGTTTTAGAAGAATTTTTTACAGAAGTTCAAATGAAAAAAAATGAACATCAAGAGAAGTTTGATAAATATGGGAGATTTGGACTTTTTGTATTTGTATTTATTCCTTTTTGGATGACAGGGCCAATAGTAGGTTCAATTATTGGTTTTTTAATTGGAATGAAGCATTATGTTGTTATATTTATAGTTTTTATTGCAACGATAATTTCAATAACTTTATGGGGTCTTTTTTTACAAGAAATTATTGATTTCTTATTGATTTTTGATACTCAGATTGTTTGGGTTTTACTATTGTTTGTTGTAAGTGTCTTACTTTTTTTAAGATTTAGAAAAAAAATATTTGGAAATAGAAATGAAAAGGAATAAAGAATAGAATGAAAATACTTTTAGCCCCAGCAGAGACTAAAAATAGTGGAGGGAATCAAGCCTCTTTTTGTAAGGAAAACTTTTTATTTCCAGAGCTTTTTGAGAAAAGAGAAGAAATTTTAAATAAATATGAAGAACTACTATTTTTATTATCAGTAGAAGAATTATCAAAATGGTTTGGTCTAAAAAAATTAGATGAAGTTGAAAGATATAAAGAAAGTTTACTAAATAAACCAAGTATGAAGGCGATTAATAGATACGATGGAGTTGCTTTTGATGCTCTTGATTATAATAGTTTGAATAAAGAATCACAAGATTTTATTGATGAAAATGTTTTATTATTCTCAAATCTTTTTGGACCTTTAAAAGCAAGTGATTTAATCCCTGACTACAAATACAAGCAAGGAGCTAAACTTCCTGATACTAATGTAGAAAAATTTTATATGGATAATTTTACAAAAATCTTAGATGACTTTGTAGGAGAGGAAGTAATAGATTTAAGAGCTGGGTTTTATGAAAAGTTTTATAAAGTTAAAAATGCGCAAGTTTTAACTTTTAAATTTGTAAAAGATGGAAAAGTAGTTTCACATTGGGCAAAATTTTATAGGGGAAAAGTTTTGCAGGAGATTGCCAAGAATAGAATAAATTCACATAGTGAATTCATGGCTATGCAAATTCCTGGACTAAAATTAAATGAAATTCAAGAGAAGAAAAATATTAGACTATTAATAATGGATATTGTGTAATGAATAAGGATTTTTTAAAAACTTTAACAATCTTATATGTTGAAGATGATGACAAAATAAGAACAAACCTTGAAAAGGTTTTTACTAAAGCTTTTAAAAAAGTATATTTTGCAGAAGATGGATTTGATGCATTACAACAGTATAAAGATATTAAAGAAACAGGAAATATCGATGCTATAATCTCTGATATAAATATGCCAAAAATGACAGGTATTGAATTACTTGAAAAAATTAGAGAAGAAGATAAAGAGTTGCCTTTTTTGATAACAACTGCTTTTGGTGATTCTGAATATTTATTAAAAGCAATTAATCATGAAGCTTCATATTATGCAATCAAACCAATTAATATTATGGAACTGATATTAAAAATAGAAGCTCTATGTGAGGCAAGAAGTCAAAATTTAGTCGTAATGGAACAGAAGAAAAACCTTGAAGAGTTTTTAACTATCATTAATCAAGTTGCAATTATTTCAAAAACAGATGCCAAAGGTACTATTGTTTATGCAAATGAAAACTTTTGTGAAATTTCAGGATATTCACAAAATGAATTAATTGGCAATTCTCATAGTATTGTAAGACATCCAGATGTCCCAGCAAGTATATTTAAAGAACTTTGGCAGACAATCAAACTTGGTGAAGTCTGGAAAGGTAAGCTAAAAAATAGAGCAAAAGATAAAACAGAATACTATGTAAACTCTACGATACTTCCTTTATATGATGATTATGGAAAAAAGATTGTTGAATATATTGGAATTAGATTTCTTACAACTCAAGAAGATACAGAAAGAAGAGAGTTTAAAAGAAAAGTTATAAATAATGTAAAACAGACGAAAGAATACAAGATTGAAGTAAATAAAAAAATTCAAAATTTAGAAACTCAGTTAAAAAAGTATCAAGGTGTTTATTTAATTGATGATGCTTTACAAAAAGAAAAAAAGAAATCAGCTGAGCTACAAGCCCAAGTAAACTTTTATGAAGAAGATATTGCTTTAATAAAAGATAAGTATGAAGATATGTTATTTAAAGTAAATGAAGAGGCTGCAGAAAATAGATATGATATTAAAGTTTTAAAAAATGACAATGAAAATTTATCTCAAAAAGTAAATAAGTTAGACTATGAAAAAAATAAAAAAAATAAAGAAATAAAAAGATTAAATGATCAAAATCTTGAACAATCATTATTGATAAAAGAATTAAGAGATGTGATTAAACATAGAGAAGAACAGTTAGGCCTTATTTAAATAAAGTTTTTTATTAAAAAGAAAGACTAATGAGAATAGGGCAAAAATAGAAGAGTATAAAAATAGATTTTCTCCATATACCCATCCTGCAATTAAAGCTCCTAAGAAGCCCCCTAAACCATAAGCAACTCCATACATGAATTGCTGAGCAAGTTTTTTATTTTCGTATAATGTATAAAGAAAAATGATTACTGCACTATGATAAAGTCCAAATGAAAAGGCATGAATACTTTGAGTAAAGAATGTTAGTGTTAAATTATCTGGGAACAAATATAATAAAAACCATCTAAAAATAGTAATAGCTACAGAGAATTTGATTATATTTAATAGGTTTCTTTTTAAAAGTGGTGCTTGAAAATATAAAAGAATTATTTCACAGATTACACCAAAAGACCATAAGTAAGATGTCATCTCTAGACTTACTCCATTGTCTGTTTCATAAATAGTAAAGAAGTTATAGAACCCTCCAAAGCTTAATTGCATGAAAAATAGGCTAACCCAGAAAGGCCAATACTTAAAGAAAGAGAAAGGTTCTTTTGAAACTGTTTCATCATGATTTACATCATCATAACTTAGAAGTAAAAGTGCGAATATTACTGTTAATATATTTACTGCTAAATAGTAGTGTAAAGCTATATATGGATTAGTTAGAAACTGTCCTAATACAAGAGAAATTAGAGTAAAACCTATTGAT
>NZ_BDIR01000021.1 GCF_001895145.1 Arcobacter sp. LA11
AGATAAGTTATCATTTTTTACAGAGTGTAAGGATATAGAAGAGTTTCCTAAAAGTGATGATGTTTATCATTTTAATCCTATTGGGTTGGTTGGGGAGTTTAAAGATGATTTTAGTTGTGAATTATCTGGAGATTTATTAAAAGAACTTTTAGGTAAAGCTGTATTATTTAATCATAAAGATATGAAACTATATCCTGAGGTCTATAAAACTGATGTTTATGAATTCGTAAAAGTTTTTAATGGAGTAGTTAAAAAATATCCAGAGTTTAATAAATGTATTTATATCGCTCATTTTTTAGCACAGGCATTTCATGAGGCTGACCACTTTCATACAACGGAAGAATATGCTAGTGGCTGGGACTATGATATTAAAACGTATCCTGTAAGTGTTTGTACTACTTACGGAATTAAAAGTCGAAAATGTAAAAGACATAAACAAATTATAACTGAAGGAAATACTTCTATAGGTGATGGTCCAAAATATAAGGGGAAAGGACTGCTTCAATTAACTTGGAAAGGAACTTATCAAAAATATTCTAAATTTAAAGGTATTGATTTTGTAAAAGAACCAACTTTAATTGCTTCTAATTTAGAATATGCAATAGATGCGTCATGTTGGTTTTGGACTAAATTTAAAGGTGAAAATTATTTTAATAAATTAATTGATAGAAAAGAACTAGAATATAAACATTTATCTGAAGAAGTAAAAAATGATTTAATTGTAAAAAGTGTAACTAAAAAAGTAAATGGTGGGACAAGAGGATTAGTGGGAAGACAAGAGTTATTTAAAAAAATTATAAAAAAAGTAAAAGGATAAAGATTGCTAAAGATTTTAATATTGATTTTTTTTATTTCAAACATTTTTGCAAATGAAGAATATTTAATAATAGAAGAAAATAAACAACTAATTTCAAAAGAAAAAGATATTAGTATTTTGTTAAAGGAAGGTTACCTCTATTATAAAAAATTAATAAATAGTAAAAATAATAGCTATAAATTATTAATAAATGAAGAACTAGAGGATAAAATAGAATTGATTAGATATAAAGATATTTATGCAATCGAAGTTGGTAAAAATCAAGTTAATATAACATATGTATTATTTAAAAAAATAAAAGAGCAATTATTACCATTAAATATAAATATAACTAACCCTGTATTTAAGAATAAAAAAATATTTTCATATTATAGAGATAAAGCGACATGGTTTTTAGATATTTATTGTGATAAAAATAAAATATATAAATGTGGTGAAGGTATTTTATATCCAGATAATATTGAAAAAGAAGATATATTTATTTCAAAAGTTAATAATAAAGTTGAATTTTTTACATTTGATGCAAAAAATGAAAAAATAAAATTAATCGAAGTTAAAAGTCAAAAAAATAGTTTTATAGATATAATTGATTATAAAAAGCACGGGATAGATGAATTTCAACTTAATATAAATAATAAGTGGATTAATAGTAATAAAGTAAAAATCTATTTTAAAAAATATAAAATAATAAAATTAGAAAAACAATACTTATATAATCAACCAAATAAAAACTCAAAAACAAAAATGTACTTAATCAAAGGAGATAAAGTAGAAATACTAGAAGAAAAAGATGATTGGCTATATATTTTATATAAAGGTAAAAAAGATATAAAAGCATGGATACCTAAAAGTGCAGTCCAAGAAAAAGAAATAAAAAAACCAATTAATAATATAAAAAATGAAAATACTCTTAAAACAAAACAAAATACCTCAAAAATAGAAGCAACACAAGAAGAGAAAACATTCTTCACAAAATTTCTAGAACTGTTTGCTTCTTCAATACAAAATAAAAATATAATGCAAAGTTAAAATAAAACTTTGCATATATCATGTCAATAAATTTAACAATCTATAAAAACTCAGTAGGAACAATAAATATACCCAAAAAAACAGATAAAAAACCCAAGAAGAAAAAATATATAAACTATCAGATGTAAAAATAATAGAATCAACTATATACAAATAGAAGTTTTATTTAATATTCTCAAACTCTTCCATAACTATCATTAAAAAACCTGTAAAAAAAGCATTGTCTTCTCTAAGAGATTTTTTTACTTTTGGTTTCATTTTTTCAAGTACTTTTTTATACTTTACGTAAAATTCATAACTTGGTCTAGGTTTATAAACTACATTTTCTATATCAAAGAATTTAATTATATTTTTTGTAGTAGTAGGTTTTATGAAAAACTCTTTATCTCTATATAAATAATATGGAATAATAGAGATTATCGACCATTTAGCCAATTTATACATAGCAAGTATTTCAACTAAACTTTCAAAGCCATCTTCTTTATCTTCATATAAAAGATTATATAAAGAGATTGAAAATATATCTTTTTGTTCTATACTCATACTTTTTACCATATCTCTAACTTTTGGTTTTTCAAATAATGAAATCATAGAAGATCTAGAAACAATTTTTGTAAAGCTCTCGCAAATCAATTCAGGTTGTCCAAAACTATCTTTTGTAAACAACTCTTGTACAGTTTGACTTAGTTTAGGAATATTATGTCTTTTGATAATTGGTTGAAGTAATTCATCAGCAAAACCTTTTGGATATAGTTCAAAAAAAAGTTCTTCTGCATTTTTTAGTTTTTTGAGATTCATGGACATCTCCTTAATAAAGTTTTATATAATATCGTAATATCAAATAACTAGAGTTAAAACTCTAGTTATTTTGTTGCAGCAGCTTTTATAATTCCAGCTAATGCTTTTTCTACTTTTCCTAAAACTTTTTCACAACCTTTTAAATCATGTCTTTGTACAAGATATTTAGGGTCATTATATGATATCCATACTTTTTTCATATCATCTTTCCAGATAAGAGCTTTTTGGGGTAAATCAAGAGCAACTGTTTGTTGACATTTCATTAAAGGACTTCCCACTTTTGGGTTTCCAAAAATTATAAGTTTTGTATCTCGAAGATCAATACCTACACCTTTTGCACCTTTTGAATGATTAATATGATTAAATATTTTCATTCCTTTTTTCTTTAAAATAGTTTCCAATCTTTGAGAAGTTTCTTCTACAGAAAAATCACTAGATACATTTACAATACCCGAAGCCATACTTGATATAGCTAAGGTAAATATTACACCTGCTGCAAACATTTTTTTCATATTCCATCCTTTTTTAAATAATTTTACATAATATAAAAAAAGTGTTTAGTCTTTGTAAATAGAAATTAAAAAGATGTTTTATTGATATTTAGTTATAATTCAAAAAAATATAGGATATATTATGAGTAAAGTAAAAGAATTAGAAGAACTATTAAAAAAAGATATTATGGTAGAGCTTGAAGAATCTATCGAAGAATTAGTTTCAAAAATCAAAAAAAAGAAAAATGACAAAGCGCTAAAAGATGAAGTAAAATACATGAGAGATGTACAAAAATACTTTGATGATGTATTAGCTGATATTGATAAAAATATTCTTACAGAAGAAGATGCTATTGAAATTTTAGATGCATTAGAAGATATGAAAGTAGAGAATCAAGAGGTTTAAAAACCTCTTAAATATTAACTCTAATACACTTTTGTACAATTTAATTTAGTAAAAAATCTTATAATCTACTATTATTAAAATTATTATAAATTATTATGCTAGGAAAACTAATGCCAGATTTTGAAATTTACGAGATTATAAATATACTAGGTCTAATCATAGGTCTTACCTTTGGAATGATTGCTCAAAAAAAACAGTTTTGTTTTAGTGGTTCTATCAAAGACTATATACTTACAAAATCTACTATGAGAGGTTCTTCTGTTATCATGGCGATAATAGTTGCAATAATCTCAACTACTTTAGTTTCTACATATTATGAAATTGATTTAACAGAATCTAACTACTATAGAGAAAATATCAATTACTTTTCAATAATCATTGGTGGACTACTATTTGGAACAGGTATGATGTTAGCTGATGGATGTAGTAATAGACATTTAATAAAATTTGCACAAGGAGATTCTAACTCTTTGATTGCATTAGTATTTATAGGAATATTTGCCTTTGCAACAGCAAAAGGATTTTTAAATGGTTTCTTTAGCCCAATTATAAATAACCCTACACTACTAGAATGGTCAGCCCTTCTAGGAAACATCACAATGAATATATATCTTGTTGTGGGTATTTTATTTATAATTTTACTTTTTCTTATAAAAAAAGTACAAAGAATATTCAGCCTTTGGGATGGAGTATTAGTTGGACTACTTGTATCGGTAGCTTGGGGAGTTACTGGTGTTATTGGAGAAGAGAGTATAGAAAGAATTGTAAACTTAGAAGCCATTAGTTTTGTCTATCCAACAGCTCAAACTATTGACTTATTTAGCAATTATCAAGTTAATAATTTAAGCTTTCCAATTAGCTTACTACTAGGTGTACTTTTGGGTGCATTTTTTATGTCTAAAATAAATAGAAAATATAGTTTTGGTTGTACTTCAGGACAAGGTGAAGATAAAGCTAAGTTCAATATGATTGGTGGAGCACTTATGGGAACAGGTGGTGTTTTATCAATTGGATGTACAGTAGGACAAGGATTAACTGGTTTATCAACACTAGCATTTGCATCAGCAGTTGCAATTATTTCTATATTTATTTCAGGAACTATTACAGCCCTACTTTTAAATAGAAAAAATAAACTTCCAATGTGTTTTATCTTTGAATGGAAAGATAATACACCAGATTATCAAATATAAAGATTAACACTTTTTTTATCTATAATAGTATTATTTTTAGATATAGTAAAACCAATTAAAATTAAGGAACCAATATGGCTATAGAAAACGATCAAGTAGTTACAATGATGTATGAACTAAAAATTGAAGGAGAAGTTGTTGATAGCAATATTGATAAAGAACCTTTAGAGTTCACTTTTGGAACAGGTCAAATTATTGCTGGATTAGAAGCAAGAATTAATGAACTAAATGAAGGGGATACAGCTGAGATCAATGTACCTGCAAATGAAGCTTACGGAGAATATAATCCAGAAGCAAAACAAACAGTACCAAAAGAAAACTTTGGAGATATAGAACTTTCTGTAGGAATGCCACTTCAAGGTCAAGGTGAAGATGGACAACCAATACAAGTTATGGTTGCAGAAATTTTAGAAGATTCTGTAGTTGTAGATTTTAATCATCCATTAGCTGGAAGAGATTTAGATTTTACAATAACAATCAAATCAATTAAGTAACTATTTAAATTACCACTCTTGTGGTAATTTATTTTAAAGTATCCAATGAATTGGTTAGCACATATCTTTCTATCAGAACAAAATATAGATTTTCAAATAGGAAACTATCTTGCGGACCCATTAAAAGGTAGAGTTTGGGAAGATGCTACAATACATTTAAAAAATGGTGTGGCAACTCACAAAAGTATAGATTCATTTACAGATTCACATTTAATTGTATCAAAAAGTAAAGCTAGATTAAGAGAAAAAGGTTTACTGAAATCTATTATCATAGATATTACTTATGACTATTTTTTAACAAAAAACTGGAATACTTTTTCTAATATTTCTTTTGAAAAATTCACACATGACTTTTATACTCAAGCAAACCAAAGATTGGACTTTTTACCTGATAATGCAAAAGAATCAGTAAATCGTCTTATTAAATTTAATATTTTAAATAAATATCAAACTATAGAACATCTTGAAAAAGCTTTTGAAAGATTTGATAAAAGATTATCTAAAAAATTAGCTTCAAGGGATACTGCTAGTAGTTATTTTGAGGCTGTTGAAAAGAATATAATTGAATTGGAAAAAGATTTTATGATTTTCTTTCCTGAATTATGTAAGCATGTAAGAAAGAATATTGATAATGATAAAATCAAACATTGGAGGATTTAAAATCCTCGTCTTGTTTTAAAGAATACTATTTATTTTTCTTTCTTGAAGCCTTAGCCATTTTTGCTTTTTTCTTAGCTTTCTTTTTTGCTAAATCTAAGTTTGCTTTTTTTCTTGCATTAATCACTTGTTCTGTATTGTTTTTTTCTTGTGAAAAGCCTTTTTCACCTGCATTTTTTTTCTCTTTTATTTTTGATACTAGTTTATTACTTTTTTTTGTATTGACACTAGAAGTATTTAACTCTGACATCTTATTTACCTTCTTATTTTATGATTGGATTGTATAAAAATTTTAATAAAAAAGATATTATATATCTAAAAATGTTTTTCAAAATTTATTATGTCTTCTCTTGTTAAAGATAGCTTTTCTAGCTGATTCTTTTGAATAATAGGATTCATCAAAGCATTTTTTGCGTTAATATGAGGAATACCCACAAGATGTAATATTTCATGAGCTAAAATAGTTTTCAATTCTTTTAAACTATCAAAACCATAAATATCAATTTTATTCATATTATTTCTTATATTTTTTTCTTTTACTATCTTTCCATCTTTATAATATGTTTTTAGTCTTATTTCTTTTATACCAAATGTCATACCTTTTATTTTTTTAAAATTTCTTGACATTACTTCTAATTCATTGTTGTATTTATTATGTTTACGAATTAGACTATTGTATAAACGGATATTTTTATTGTATTTATCTACAACACTTTTTACATAACTTTGTTCTTTTTTTAATTTTTTCAATTGTATATGTAATTTTGTTTTTTGTTTTTTTACATAGTTTTGGATTTTATTATATTCTGATTTTGATACGTTTTTCTTTTTATTAACTTCTCTTATATAATCATTTAAATCTCTCATTCTTTTATTGAGAATATTATTTTGCTTTGTAAACAATTTTTTTAATTTATTTACATCTTTAATTTTTTTAGGAAATGATTTTTGTAATTTTTTTATCTCTTTTTCTTTTTGTTTTAATTTCCTTATATGATGTTCAATACGTTTTTCTAGTTTCGAAGGTGGAACATATACAATATTTATATCTTTACCTTGTAATTGTGAATAATCAAAGATATTCATATTCAATTCTGCTTCAAGAAAATATTCTATTTCATCTATAATTGTACGAAGTTCATATTCAGAAATTCTATCTTTGTAATAATCATCAATCTTACCAATACGCAACTTCTTATATGATGCCGAAGATATATTCACCAATAAAAAAAATAGTAATAATATTTTAAAAAACATTGTTCTTCTTAGCTTGATAGTTTTTTTGTCGTTTAGTAAAACTATTTACTTTTGAGCGATTGCCACAGCCTTCCATACTACACCATCGTCTAGAATGATTTTTTGAAGTATCAATAAAAAGTAAACTACAAGTATGATTATGACACTTTTTTAAATATTGAAGTTCTTTTGAGTTTAAAAGTTTTGCCACTTCTATAGCTATTAAAGTTAAAAATAAATTATACTTATTTGCTTTTATAGAAAAATCAAGAATATATGTATTATCTTCTATTCTAACTTGAGGATGAACTTTATTTTCAAATAAAATATTATTCGTCTTTTCTACTAAATCATTCATTGTATTTTCTGATTCAGAATATTCATTAAAACTTTTTTTCAATAAAGCTCTGTAAGAAACAATATCATCGAAATATTTTTTTTGCATTTGTAAGTCTAATTTTTCAATATTTTTAATTAAACCTACTTTTAAAAACCACTCTTCAATATCTTTATACTCTTCAAAAAGTTCTTTAAGTTCTCCATTAGGTGTAAACTGGGTATTTATAAAGTCTGTTACAAGGTGTGAACCAATAAATAAAAAAGATTTAATACTAACTTCCTTTTTATTTATATCATAACATTACAGAGCTTATTTTAAACTAACTAGTAAAAACTACTTGACAGGTTAAATAAAAAATGTTAAACTTTCACTAACCATCTAAATTTATTTAGACAGTTAGAAAATAAAAAGGATAAAAAATGAAAGTTGGTCATATAGGAATAAATGTTAGAGATATTGAAGTTTCAAAAAAATTTTATATAAATTTATTTGATTTTGAAATTATTGCAGAATCAAAAGAAAAAGATAAAAAATATGTATTCTTAGGTAATAATGGAGAACTTCTTATTACTCTATGGGAACAATCAAATAAAGAGTTTTCAAAAACAACTGCAGGATTACACCATCTAGCTTTTGTTTTAAAAGATTTAGATGAATTAAAAGTGTTTGAAGAGAAAATAGAGAAATTTAATATAGAAAAAATCTATGATACAGTTGTTTCTCATAGAGAAGGTGCCGAATCAGGAGGCCTATTTTTTTTAGATCCAGATAGAACTAGATTAGAAGTTTATGTTACAAAAGGTGCACATACATGTAAACCTGCATCAGATGATTCTCCCTCATGTGGATTTTTTTAGAAAGGATATAAGATGTCATCAATTTACCATGAAGGAGAGTATTATATTCAAGAAAAAATGGGTGTTAGAAAAGATTCTGATTCTCTTTCTTCTATGATAAGAGATACAATACCTTCAGTTGCTGCAAATTTTTTAAAAACTCTTAACTTTAGTGTATTAGTTATAAGTTCAAATGAAAAAGACTTATTTAGTACCGTTGTGTACGATATAAATTCATTTATAGAAATAAAAAGCCATAATGAAATTTTAATAAAATTAAACAATCATAGTTATATACCAGAAGATTTTTTTAATATTGAAACATTAAATATAGGATTTATTGGTTTAGATTTTGAACAGGCTTTAAGAATAAGAATAAATGGAAAAGCAAAATTAAAAGACAATCAACTTTTTGTCACAATAGAAGAGATATATTCTAATTGTCCTAAATATATCCAAAGAAGAGTCTTAAAAAAACAATTAGAAAGAGTAGAAGCACAAGTAACTACAAATCTAAATAAAATAAAAGATGATATAAATACTATAATATCAAATTCAGATACATTTTTTTTAGGCTCTTTTCACAAAATAAAAGGATTAGATATTTCTCATAAAGGAGGGAAAAGAGGATTTGTAAATGTACTATCTTCTAAACAATTATCATTTGAAGATAGACCGGGGAATAACTTATATAACTCTTTAGGAAATATTCATACAAATCCCTATATTAGCATGTTTTTTATTGATTTTAAAAGAAATAATACCTATCATATTAAAGGTAAAGCAGAAATTGAAGAGATTGTAATAAATGAAAAAAAACGATTAAGAGTTATAATAGAGATAAATAATATTACAAAAAATTTAAATAGTTTTTTACTTAACTATATAGAAAAAACATAAATAATAAGAGAATACAACTCTCTTATTGTTATATATTAATTAAAGTATCAAAAATATCTGTCTTATTTTTATTTGTTCTTTTCTCTGCAAATATTGAAGTTGTATTTGTATTTGATTCTTCAACATCTAAACTTTTCATCTCTTTTTCTAAAAGATCCAAAAATCTGTTATCCTCTTTACAATGATTAGTTCTACTTTTTATATACTTTTCATGTAATAATATCTCTTTATCTATTTCAATTTTCATAATAATCCTTTTTTATTCTTTATAAATTTAGCATTTATTTGTGTAGTGTTGATAAATAACTGCTTTTTACTTTCTTGTTAAAAAATTAAGATATAGTTAACCATTAAAAATAAAGGCACATTATGGCAATAAAGAAAAATCAAACAGTAACTATGAATTTTGAATTAAAAATAAATGATGAGATATTAGAAAGCAATATTGATAGCGAACCTATCGTATTTACATATGAATCAGGAGAAATAATTCCAGGATTAGAGACAAGAATTGAAGATATGAACGAAGGTGAAACAAAAAAAATAAAAGTACCAGCAGATGAAGCATATGGAGCATATAATGATGAACTTGCTGAAACTCTACCAATATCTGATTTTGAAGGAATAAATCTTGAAATAGGAATGGTTCTTGAAGCAGATGGAGAAAATGGTGAAATATTTAAAGCAACAGTAACTGAAGTTACAGAAGAAAATGTAACAGTAGATTATAATCACCCTCTTGCAGGATGTGATTTAGACTTTACTGTTCTTATACAAAAAGTGATTTAATTAAGAAGAAAAAATATCTTCTTAATTAATTTTTAGTAAGTTTTGTTAAAACTTTTAATTGTTCTTTACTTAAAATATTTTGTGTTCGATAAAGACAAGATAAATGAGCTTTTGTCGCATCTGCTTTAAGTTCTGCAATTTTTTCTACTAATCCCATAAGTTCACTTGGTTTTGAACCAGATATAATTTTAGAAGAAACTTCTTTCTCAAGTGGAGCAATTTGTTTTTTTATAGAAATAACACTAGTCATTGTATCTTTTCTAACAACTAATAACTTCTCTTTTTGAGTTTCATTTAAAGCTAACTCTTTATTATTCCAGTTATTTTTAATATCCATAGTATAATGTGGCATCATTCCTGTAATTAAAAAAGGTGGTTTTTTAGCCGCATTCAACGATGTAAAAGTTATTGCAATTGCAAAAACTACTAAAAACAGTTTTTTATTCATATTCATCCTTTAAATTTTAGATGAGTATATTATATAATATCTTAGATACTGATTATCAAAATTAGTATACTATTTCTTTAACTTTAAAAAATCACCATCAATAATCATTAATTTAACACCATTTTCTGTTATAGAACGATGAGAACTTAAATCATCAGAAACTACGTATGACATTCCTGGTGTTAGGATAGACTTCGTTCCATCTTTTAACTCATTTACAACTTCTCCTTCTAAACAATAGACAATATGACCTTTTTCACACCAATGGTCTGCAAAATAGTTTTTCGAATATTCAACAATTCTAATTCTTAGACCTTCAAATTGTACTGTCTGCCAATATGCAAAGCCTGTTTCACCTTTATGTTCAGTTTTAGAGATATTACTCCAATCAATAGTTTGAAATGGTATGTTTTTATTGTTATTCATTTTATTCCTTTAATGTATAAATATTTTGTAGCAATTTAGAAGAATAACCTTAATTTTCAGAGAAAGTTGAAAAGTATATAATAAATTTGTTTAAATATTATTCTTTTAATAAATTAATATCTTGCATGTCCAAAAAAATCTTAAAAGGTTTAAATAAATCAATATCTGGCACAGTATTAGCAACTATTTTTGTATCAGCCCAAGGATAAGGTATTTTTGTAAACCAATCAAAAATTTCAAAATAAAACTCTTTTTCCAATATAATCATATTTTCTATTGTTATATTTAAATAGTCAACTAAATCATTATCTTTAGAATTAAAACTCCAGTAATAAGACCCATATCCAAAACGAATCATATTATTTTCTTTTTCAGTCATAATAACAAACCAATTACATTTTACTGATTTATTATCTTGAACTAAACTATCAGTCAAGCATATAGTATATATATTTTCATAAGTTTTATTAAAATCATTTATCAAGACTTTGCTAATAGATGTTAAGCCTAGAGTTTCAGAAGGAAATGAAATATTTTCTGTTTTTAATTTCATATCAAGTTTTGCAGAACTTGTAAATATATTTTTCATTAAATGAGGTTTATTATTATCTTTTGCATAAATATACTTTGAGATTTTATTTTTATAGTTTTCATTCATATTATTTCCTTTATGTAGTATATAAACCTTAACAAAATAAAATGAGTTTCTAGTGTGTTTTTATATTTTTGAATAATACTTAATTAATAAATTAATTTTATAATTTACTATTTTTATCAAAAATGAACAATACAATCTTTCTAACAGTTTTTATCGAAGAATATACAAAAGTTCTAAAAAAGAAATTGTCAGGAAAAAATACCTTTTTTTCAGATAATTTATTTAAAAAAACAATAGCATCTACACCTTGATATAATTTTTTATCATCTACTTTTATGATAAATCCATCATTTATATCAAATCCTAAAGATTTAAAGTCTTTTAACTGATTTATACTATCTCTTGCATTGGTTAATATTAAATTATGATTTTCTTTTATTTTTATATATTGAGCATATGAGTTACAAAAAGGGCATTCTTTATCATAAAATAGTTCTATTTTCATCTAAAGATTATACTACATAATTTAAAAATTTAACTCTTAGTTTTTATACTTAATTTTTCTTTTAAAATTTAGCTTCTTTAATTTTGATACTATTAATAAAAAGGATTTATTATGAAGAAGCTATCTCTAGTATTATTTTTTATCTTATCACTTAATCTTCTTGCAAAAGAAATACAAATTGTTAGATATGAATACAATGATAAAGTCCATTACGGAAAGATTAATAAGAATACTATCCAACCCTTAGAAGATAATATATACAAAGAATTAAAACCTCATGGTAATCCAATTCCTCTCTCAAAAGTTAAACTATTGTTACCAACAAAACCACAAAATGTATTTGCCGTAGGTATGAATTTTGCTAGTCATTTAGCTTCATCTTCAAATATGCCTCCACCTCTATTTTTTAAATCACCCTCTTCATTAATAAAAAGTGGAGAAACAGTTTTTTTACCTAAAGATTCAAAAAATGTCCACTTTGAAGGTGAATTAGTTTTAGTTATTGGTAAAAAAACAAAAAATGTTTCAATAAAAGAAGCTCCAAATTATATCTTTGGTGTTACTGTTGGAAATGATTTAACTGAAAGAAACTGGCAAAGTGAAGATTTACAATGGATGAGAGCAAAAGCAAGTGATGGTTTTGGACCAATTGGTTCACGTATAACTATTGGAGTTGATTACAATAATTTATTACTTACAACAAAACTAAATGGAGAAATTGTTCAACAAGAAAATACAAAATATATGATACATAAACCAGCAAAGGTTGTTAGTTATCTAAGTAAATATTTTACTCTCATGCCAGGTGACCTTATTTACATGGGAACACCAGGAAGAACTCAAAGTTTAAATAATGCAGATATAGTTTCTGTAGAAATTGAAAAATTAGGAAAAGTAGTTAATACAATTAAAGAGTAAAATTACTTACTCTTTTGTTGTTCTATTTTATTATTAGTCTCTTTAATATTTTCATATTTATCTTTCATAACAACAAACATATAACCAATAGCAAAAACTACCATTGTTATAATTAAAATATTTTTCACACTTTCTCCTATACTAAAAAATCTTATATATCATAACAATTTATAATTTAAATTGTAGAGTAAACTATTTAACTGTTATTTGATATTATTCTGTTTTTCTCTTAGTTTATCTTTCTTACTTTTTCTTTTACCTTTTATTGGTGCAGAGCCTTTTACTTTTTTTATAGGTTCTCCTATAAGTTCAAAACCTTCTATTTGTTCTTTTTTTATATTTAACTTGCATTTTTTTTCAATTAGTTTAAAATGCTCTAAATTTTCATAATCTATAAAAGTTATTGAGGTACCAATTTTCCCTGCTCGACCTGTTCTTCCTATACGATGTACATAATCAAAAGCACTTCTAGGTAAATCATAGTTTACAACACAAGAGATATCATCTACATGTAACCCACGAGCAGCAATATCTGTAGAAAAAAGAATTTGCAAGTCATCATTTTTGAATTCGTCTAAAGTAAAAGTTCTGTCTTCTTGAATCAAATCTCCATGAAAGGAATCTGCTTTAAAACCACTTTTTCTAAACTTTTTTGCAATATTATCTGTAGCTCTTTTTGTAGACATAAAAACAAGTATTTTTTCAAACTTGTTAGTTTCTATTAGTTTTTTAAGTAAAGCACTTCTATTTTCTTTATTTACTTCTATTACCCTTTGAGTAATATTATCAAGATTTTCTTCTTGTTCTTCCATTTCTACTTTTACAAAACTTGAAGAGATAACTTTTGATATTTCAATCATTTTAAAAGGATAAGTTGCAGAAAAAAGTAAGTTCTGTCTTCTTTTTGGTAATAACTTTAAAATAGTATCGAGTTCATCCGCAAACCCTAAGTCTAACATTTTATCTGCTTCATCTAATATGAAATATTCTAAAGAGTCAAGATTTAACTGCTTTTTATTTATAATGTCAATTAATCTTCCAGTAGTTGCTACTATAACATCACAGCCTTTTTGAATGTCAAGTAATTGATCTGCTATACTCAGTCCTCCAACAACACTTACAATCTTTAAACTTTTTTCAAAATGTTTTGAAAATATTTTAAAATTATTAGAGATTTGTAAAGTTAGCTCTCTAGTTGGAGATAGTACTAGAACTTTTGGTTTAGACTTTTTATTTGTAATAGTAGAAAAAAGCTTCTGAAGTATAGGAAGTACAAAACTTGCAGTCTTACCACTACCAGTCTGAGCCTTTGCCATAATATCATTTTCTTCTAAAACTAAAGGAATAACCTCTTTTTGAATTGGAGTTGCTTCTGTATAAGAGTTTTCACTTAAAGATTTTAATAAAGGTTTACAAAACTTGAAACTTGAAAATGACATTAAAATCCTTGAATTAATTTTTGAGTATTGTAAAGCTTTTTAGCTTTAGATTTGATTCATAAAGGTTTTAATTCCAAGAAAGATTATTATATTTTATGTTAAAATCTCAAATCTTGTAAATATATAAAAAGAAAGAAATAATGACTACTGATACTATTGCAATAATTGAGAAAAAAATAGAAGAACTAATCAATGATAAAACAGAATACAACTTTCTTACACTAAAAGAGAAAGTTGAAAAGATATTAAAAAATGTAGATATCTTTTTTATTGAGAATGAACTAAATACAAAAGCAGTAGACATGTATCTAAAAAATGTAATAACTCAAAGAAACAATATAAAAAAAGAACAAGAAAAAACTAAAATAGATAACTCAAAAGAGACAAAATATATTTTGATAGAATCTATATGTAAAAAATGCCAGTTTCAAAGCCAAGAAGAACTTATCAAAAAAATAGATGAATTAGAGAAAAAAACAAATTTTGAATTAAATGAGATTAATAATTCATTGTAAGTATTAGGAGTTGGAAATTCAACTCCTAATATATATTTTTTATTCTATATTATTAGTTAAGAGAGGCAAACATATCAGCAGTTACTTCACTAACATCTTTAGTTCCATCAAGTTCTACCATAACACCCATATTAGTATAAAATGCAATTAATGGAGCTGTTTGCTCATGGTATGCACCTAATCTACTTTTTACTGTTTCAGCATTATCATCTTTTCTAATAATTAGTTCTGAATTACAGTAATCACACACATCTTCAACTTTTGAAGGATTAAAATCTACATGGAAAGATGCTCCACATGAAGAACAAACTCTTCTACCTGTGATTCTTCCAACAATCAATTCATCTGGAACATTTAATGAAATAACTTTATCTAAAGATATATTCATGTTAGCCATTAACTCTTTTAAAGCTTCTGCTTGGGCTAAAGTTCTAGGAAAACCATCAAGGATAAACCCTTTTTTACAATCATCTTCAGCCAATCTATCTTTGATAATACCAATAATAGTTGAATCAGGAACTAACTTACCTGCATCCATATAATTTTTAGCTTCCATACCCATATCAGTTTTTTCTGCTATTGCAGCTCTTAAAATATCACCTGTAGAAATTTGAGGGATATCATATTTTTCAATTAAAAACTTAGCCTGTGTACCTTTTCCTGCACCAGGTGCACCAAATACCATTAAATTCATATTAGACTTCCTTACTTACTTTTCTTTCGTGTGATTATATAAAAAAAGTCGTTAAGAGCAGATAATATGAAGGTATTTACAATAGATTTATATAGTATTAATTCTTATTCTTCAGTTTTTTCTATAGAACTTTTTACATTATTAATACTCAATGTAAGAAAATTTTTACAATGAATAATATATGTTAATATCAAAAAAAATAAAATTAATGTTATTAATAATAAGCCGGTATTTAAAGCAAGCATTCCAAAACTAGACAAGGCAAGTAAACCAGTTAAAGATATAATAAAAAACAACATAATCCTACCATACAAAGAAAAAGTTTTAGAGACAGACATAAGAAGTTTTATACTTGAAGATATATTACTATTCATATAGTTTAAAAGTTCATCACACTCTTTTACTTCTTTAATATTACTTGTAAAGTCTTCAATCTCTTTATGTATTTTTTTTAACATTTATTTTCCTAATAGTTTAAAATAGTTTACTGAATTTTTTTAATATATACAATAAAGTTGAAATAGATTTTCAAGCTTTTATGTAAAATCTTTCATTAAATTTTTCTCTTCATCCAATGAAAGATAACGCCACTTACCACTTTCAATATCAAGATGAAAATCACCTATACTAATTCGTTTTAAAGTTACAACCTTTAAAGGTGTTCCAAATTTTGGGTCTTTTAATGCTCCAAAAAGACGTCTAATATGTCGATTTTTCCCTTCATTTATTTTTACTATAAGTTTTGTTTTCGCTCCACCCATACCCATTTTTTCTACACTTAATGCTTTTAGTAAACCAAATTTACTCTCCACACCTTTCATAGCTATTTTAATATGTTCATCTGTTACATAACCCCTAACCCAGATTTCATATACTTTAATGCAACCACCAGGTTTGGTCAAAGCATTTCCTACTTTTCCATCACGAGTAAATAACAAAAGCCCTTTAGATTCCAAATCAAGACGACCTATAGGCATCCACTCATCATCAAAAAACCAATCAGGTAATAAGTCATAAACAGTTTTTCTTCCAAGTTCATCAGAACGCGTGACTATATAGCCTTTAGGTTTATTTAGGGCTATTAGTTTTATAGAGTCATTTGTTGTACTATTCATCTAAAGTATTCCTTGATATATTGGAAAGGATTATTAAATATAATTGTGAGATTCTCTTATTTTAAAATAAATGAATAGTGTAAAGGTAAGAAAAAATTACTATTGTAAATGTCAATTTATAATATTTATTCGCTATACATTCTATCAGAATAATAGATGAGTATGATTAAGTGTTATATCTTGTGATTATTCTCCATTTAAAACAGACATAATTATTGATCTGCTTGTTTTAAGTTCACTTGTTATCTTTGATATATTTATATCACCATTTTCGGTGTAATATTCTTCATTATCTAACATACTTAAAATAGTATCTTTCTTATCAAGTATCTCTTGAGATGTTTGTCTAGTCTGAAAAGTAAAATCTTCTTCACTCATAGTTTTAAGTGCTTCTAAATCTCTTTTTATAGTAGGTTCTGTAACGTTTAACTCTTTTGCTAAATCTTTAGGTTCTTCAATACCTCGTAAAATCAAATCTCGTAAAGCTATTCTTCTAGTTTTAATTTTACGTCTACGATGATAAGAGATTTTCATGATATATATTAGGATTAATCCACTGTTTTGATGTCTACAAGCTCAACAAAACAATCTTTCTTAAGTAGTTTTCTATTTGTAGCATCTTCTTCAACCAATGTAATAATATCAGCAAAATCATCTTTTAAAACAGTAAATGAATAATGTTCTTTGATTGTTTCAAGTTTAAAAGAATCATTTAGTTCAGAATCAATCTTAATATCAATATTACGATACCCTTTTGCAAATTCATTTTTAATAGCTTTAACTATTTTTTCATTCTTTAAAAGTTCTTCTAACTTAATAGATAGATTTAAATCCTTTTGAGTAACTACTTTATATGTAACTTCAATATTTCCATTCACAGTTTTTTCCTTCTTTTTGATTGTGATAACCTCAATTTTATTTATGGAAGTATACAAGAATAAAAGAGTGATGATTAAAAATATAACAGATAAAAAGGTTTTAAAAATTTTAAAAGATGATAAATTAAATTAAATTTACTTATTACTTTCATTCAAAAAATATAATATTTTAATATCTATTCCCAAGCTAAAGCTTGGAAATGAGTTAGAAATTCTATTTTTTATAATCATATTCAATAAGTCTATTAGCATAAGAATAAATATTATCCTCTTTTCCATTTTTTAAACGTTTCATAATTCTCTGAATAGGCCAAAAAACAATATTATTTTTTGTCCTAATCTTAATATTTATTTCACCTTTGGGATCGTCATCATTACCTATCCACTCACCTTCAATTTTTCTACGAATGACTTCCCCTACATAAGAACCCAATCCAAATAATCTACTTCCCAAATCCTTAGATAAAAAACCATCCTTTGTAGGAATCCCTTTTTTTGTGTTCTCATCAAAAAACCTATCGATTTCATTCAAACTTTCTATTGAAAAATCAGCTTTATATCCTGAGTCATTTAATGCCTTAGCCATCCATTTTGAATACGATATAGCATCTTTTGCAAGTTGACTATCATCAGCAACTAAGTTTAACACTAAAAGTAATACAAGAAATATTATTTTTTTCACTATACTTTCCTTTTCTAATAATATATTATATTTTATAATATTAATGTCACAATTTCTGTCACAAAATAGAAATATAAAAGAAATATTGAAATTTATTATAAAAATATAAAAAGTGATGTTATGAACATTAGATTTTGAAGTTTGTCAAGGCAAAGATTAATTTTTTCTCAGAGCATACACATAGTACATGAAAATAAAAAATCAATCTTCAACCCAAAACAAATTTAAAAAATAATAATTAAAACATCATCTTTTAAACATGATAATTTGGAGCTTCGTTTGTAATTGTTACATCATGCACGTGAGACTCTTTAAGTCCTGCACTTGTAATCTCAACAAACTCTGCAGTTTCTTGGAATATTGTAATAGTTCCAGAACCAAGGTATCCCATAGATGATCTTAATCCACCTGTCATTTGATGAATAATATCAGCGATAGAACCTCTATAGGCAACTCTACCTTCAATACCTTCTGGTACTAGCTTGTCAGCTGCTGTTCCTTCTTGGAAGTATCTATCAGTACTTCCTTTTGTCATAGCTCCAATAGAACCCATTCCTCTGTATGATTTAAATTTTCTTCCTTGGAATAAAATTAATTCACCTGGAGATTCATCAGTACCTGCTAGTGCAGAACCCATCATAACAGAACTTGCACCAACTGCTAATGCTTTTGCAACATCACCAGAGTATTTGATACCACCATCAGCGATAACTGGAATACCATGTTTAGCACCCTCTTCTGCACACTCATCAATAGCAGAAATTTGTGGAACACCAACACCTGCTACAATTCTTGTTGTACAAATTGAACCAGGTCCAATTCCAACTTTTACACAATCAGCTCCAGCTTCTATAAGTGCTTTTGTTCCTTCAGAAGTTGCAACATTTCCAGCAATAATATCTACATCAAGTTTTGACTTGATATCAGCAACTGAATCTAAAATACCCTTAGAGTGTCCATGAGCTGAATCTAATACTAAAACGTCAACACCAGCTTCTACTAATGCTTCTGCTCTATCTAATTGTCCTACACCAATTGCAGCACCAACGATTAGTCTTCCTAACTCATCTTTTGAAGCATTTGGGTATTCTCTTTTTTTATTAATATCTTTGATTGTAATAAGACCAATAAGTTTGTTATTATCATCAACAATTGGTAGCTTTTCAATTTTATTTGCATGCATAACATCAGCAGCTTCATCTAATGTTGTACCTTCTTTTGCAGTGATTAATGGCATCATTGTCATCTTTTCACTAACTTTTTTAGAGAAGTCTTTAGTAAATCTCATATCTCTGTTTGTAACAATTCCTAATAAAACTTTATTATCATCTACTACTGGAACTCCAGAGATTTTGTATGAAGCCATAATATCTTCAGCATCTTGAAGAGTTTGATCCATTTTAATTGTAATTGGATCGATAATCATACCTGATTCAGATTTTTTTACTTTTTTTACCTGTAAAGCTTGTGTATCAATATCCATATTTTTATGAATAATTCCAATTCCACCAAGTCTTGCCATTGCAATTGCAGCTTCATATTCTGTTACAGTATCCATCGCAGCAGAAACAAATGGAATATTTAGTGTAATATTTTTTGTTAATTTTGTTTGTAAAGACACTTCTTTTGGCAAAATCTCTGATTTTGCAGGTACTAATAAAACATCTTCAAATGTTAGGGCTCTTTTTCTAATTCTCATATAATATTCCTTTCAATTATTTACTGTAGTTAACAGCTTTTTCTAATGCTAACGCACCATCAAACATCGTTTGCTCATCATAAGCACGACCTATAAGTTGTAATCCTATTGGCATACCATCTTCATCCTTATCAATAGGAAGTGAAATAGCTGGCAAACCAGCTAAGTTTACTGAAATTGTGTAAATATCACTTAGGTACATTTCGAGTGAAGTTTTAAAGCTTCCAAACTCAGGAGCTGTGGTTGGAGCAACTGGAGAAAGAATTAAATCCGCATCTTTAAAAATTGCTTCATATTCATCTTTAATTAGATGTCTTACTTTTTGAGCTTTAATATAATATGCATCATAGTACCCAGAACTTAATACAAAAGAACCTAGCATGATTCTTTTTTGTACTTCATCACCAAATCCTTGTGATTTAGTTTGGATATACATATCTTTTAATCCACTCTCACCTTTTCTATTTCCATATCTTACACCATCAAATCTTGAAAGATTTGCAGATGCTTCTGCTGTTGCAACGATATAATAAGATGAAAGAATTTTATCAGTGTCAAGCATATTTTTGTGAACAATTTCATGTCCAGCATCTTCATATGCTTTTACTGCTTTTTCAAATGCAGCTTTGATTGCAGGACTTGCTTGCTCTACAAAATTATCAATAACTGCTATTTTTAATTTTTTTTCTGAGTTTAGTTTTGGAGCTACTGCTTCATAATTTACATTTGCAGAAGTAGAATCCATTGAATCATGGCCAGAAATAATATCATATAAAATTGCTGCATCTTCAACATTTTGTGTAATTGGTCCACATTGGTCTAAAGATGACGAATAAGCAGTAATACCATATCTAGAAACTCTCCCATAAGTTGGTTTCATACCAACTACACCACAATATGCAGCAGGTTGTCTAACTGAACCACCAGTATCCGTTCCTAAAGCAGCAACTGCAATACCAGCAGCAACTGCAGCAGCACTACCACCAGAACTTCCACCTGCAGTTTTATTTGGATTATGAGGATTTAATGTCTTTCCATAACAAGAAGTATCTGTTGAACTTCCCATTGCAAACTCATCCATGTTTGCCCGACCAAAGGGACTTAATCCATTTTCTCTTAAATTTTTAATAACTGTAGCATCATAAGGACTTACATAGCCTTTTAAAATATTACTACAGCAAGTAATATTCCATTCTTTAACATTTATAATATCTTTGATTGCGATTGGAATACCTTCTCCAGACGTTGTAACATCACTATTTGTTAGCTGTTCAACATATGCACCAGTATCATTTTCTTTGATTTTTAAAGCTAGATTTTCTCTTAGTTTTTTGATATCGTCACTATTTAGTTTTAGTGCTTCTTTTAGAGTTATCAAATGGCTCTCCTAGAATTTACTTTATATAGTATATCGCGCCATTATATATAAAAAATGATTAAAATCTGGTAAATAATTTTTGATTATAAAAATAATAATATTTTCAAATAAAATTGAGTAAAAAAAAGGGTTAGAAGAAGATCTTCTAACCCTTTATAAAAAATTAAACTAATTAATTATACGAATGAAATGAATGCCATTGGTGTAGCATCCCCTCTTCTAATTCTAGTTTTTACAATTGAAGTATATCCACCATTTCTATCTTCATATTTTGGTGCAATTTCATTGATAAGTTTTTTAGTAGCTTCTTTATCTTGTAAAGCAGCAAATACTAATCTATGTGTATTTAAATCTGCGTTTCTTGCAGTTGTTACTAATCTTTCAATATATCTTCTTAACTCTTTTGCTTTTGGAACAGTTGTTTCAATCTTCTCTCTAGTAATAATTGCAATTGCCATGTTTTTTAACAATGCTTTTCTGTGAGATGAAGTTCTATTTAACCTTCTATATCCGTGCTTATGTCTCATATCAAACCCTTAAATTATGCTTTAAGTTGCTCTAGCTTTCTTCTTAAAGCTGATGCAACATTTTCTGGAAGTGTATTTTCAATTGGGAAACCTAAAGATTCTAATTTCTCTTGGATTTCATCAAAAGATTTTTTTCCTAAATTTTTAATATTTTTTACTTCTACTTCACTCATAAGTACTAATTCACCAAGGAATTTAAGTCCAGCTCTATCTAAAGAGTTAAAACTTCTAGCACTTAAGTTTAAGTCATCGATTTTTACAATTAAATCTTTTAGTTCAACTGGCTCTTCACCTGAATCACTAACTGTTACCTCTGATAAATCAAATACTTTGTTAAACACTGACATTTGAGAGTACATAACAGATACTGCTTCTTTAAATGCAGTAATTGGAGTAATTTGTCCATTTGTTTGTACGTTAAATACAGCTTTTTCAAAGTTAGGGTTATCTTCAACTAACATTTTTTCAATATCATATACCACTTTTTTTACTGGAGTAAAGAAAGCATCTAATGGAATATAGTCTGTGTCAACCATTTCTCTAATATCTTCAGAAGGCATGTAACCAATTCCTCTTTGGATAATAACTGAGAATGTTAAGTTACAGTCTGAATTAATAGTTGCTAAATGTACATCCGGAGAAACTACTTCAACATCAGAGTTGATTAAGTCTTCACCTTTAATCTCTTTTGGTCCATCAAAAGAGTATTCTACAACTACTTGGTCTTCATCACCATTAATTTTAAACTTAATATTTTTAAGATTAATAATAAAAATAGCTATATCTTCAAGCATTCCTCTTAATGAGTCGAACTCATGCGAAGCACCTTCTATTTTCACTGCAATTGGTGCGTAACCAACTGAAGAACTTAATAGAAGTCTTCTTAAAGGGTGTGCTAAAGTTATTGCGAAACCACTTTCGAATGGATATGCTGATATTTTAGCTTCATTATCACTGATAGCTTCAATCTCAACTTCTGTTGGTAAAAACGGTGTATCTGCAAATTTTTTCATAGCCTACCTTACTTATTATTTAGAATATAACTCTACGATTAATCTTTCTTCAACAGGAATAACAACTTCTTCTCTAGTTGGGATTCTTGTAAAAATTCCGAATACTTTATCTTTATCTACGTCAACCCATTCAACCATACCAGTTTGGTTAGTTAATTCTAAAGCTCTTACAACTTGAGGGTTAGTTTTAGATTTTTCTTTAATTTCAATTTTTTGACCTGGTCTAACAACGTAAGAAGGAATATCTACTTTCTTACCATCTACTAAAACATGTCCATGTGTTGTAAATTGTCTTGCATTTGCTCTAGTTGAAGCAAATCCCATTCTATAAACAACGTTATCTAATCTTTGCTCAATTGATGTAATTAAGTTAGATCCTGTATTACCATCAGCAGCTGCAGCTTTTTTGAAGTATTTTCTGAATTGTTTTTCAGAAACACCATACATAAACTTAGCTTTTTGCTTTTCTCTTAATTGTAATCCATACTCAGAAATTTTAGTTCTTCTTTGTCCGTGTTGTCCTGGAGCAAATGGTCTTTTTTCTAAAGCAGATTTTCCGTTAAGTCTTCTTTCACCTTTTAATCCAAGGTCTGCATCAAGTCTTCTCTCGATTTTTTCTACTGGTCCTCTATATCTTGCCATAACTGCTCCTTACACTCTTCTTCTTTTAGGAGGTCTACAACCATTATGTGGTAATGGAGTTACATCTTTAAACCACTTAACAGAAATACCTTCTATAGCTCCAACAGATTTAACTGCTGTATCTCTACCTGAACCTGGACCTTGGATTTTGATTCCAACGTTTTTAATACCATGTTCCATTGCTTTTTGCACAGCATCTTCAACAGCAGCTTGTGCAGCAAAAGGAGTAGATTTTTTACTTCCTTTGAAACCTAAGTTACCAGCACTTGACCATGCAATTGCATTACCAGCGCTATCAGTTACAGTTACCATTGTGTTATTAAATGTTGCCGCAATATGAACGATACCGTCAGCAATATTCTTTTTTACAACTTTTTTTCTAGTTACTTTTCTTTTTGCCATCTAAATATCCTTACTTAGCCGCTGCGCCAACAGTTTTCTTTTTACCTTTTCTAGTTCGAGCATTAGTTTTAGTCTTTTGCCCTCTACAAGGTAAACCTTTTCTGTGTCTTAAACCTCTGTAAGAACCTAGGTCCATTAAAGATTTAATATCCATAGCTACTTTTTTTCTTAAGTCACCCTCAACCATGTAGTTTTTTTGGATTTCTTGTCTAATAGCCGCTGCTTCTTCTTCTGTTAACTCGTGTGCTCTTTTGTTTCTATCAATTCCAACAGCATCTAAGATTAATCTAGAGTTATGTAAACCAATTCCAAAAATATACGTTAACGCATATTCCATTCTTTTTTTATTTGGTAAATCAACACCTGCAATTCTTGCCATGATTATCCTTGTCTTTGTTTGTGTTTTTTAGTTTCGCAAATCACTCTCACGACACCTCTTCTTTTGACAATTTTACATTTGTCACACATCTTCTTTACTGAAGCTCTTACTTTCATAAGTCTGTCCTCTTTTTGTGTTTATTACCACAATCCAACAGGCAAGAGGCGTATATAAAACGTGAACTGCTTCACGTTTTTAGCCTAGCGGAGATTTTTTATATAGCTTTAGCTATAAAAATCTCTGAAAACAAGTTCAAATAACATTTAAACTTTGTTTCTTTATCTTTCTGCCTCTTACCAACTTTTTATAAAACACAAAACATTTTATAAAAACTTCTTTGATGGTTGGAAAAATGGAAACGGATTATAATTAATTTTTGCTTAAATATTGTTTAATAAAGAAATTGTTTACTTATAGAAATTAAAATGAATAAATAAGATTACTTTTTTAAAATTTAGCTATAATAATAACAATTCAAATTATAGATTATTACAAAGGTATTACATTTATGGAACTTGAAAATTTAAAAGCGGTTTATATTGACGACGAACCAGTTAATTTAATGCTTGTTCAAGCTTATGGAATGGAATTTAATTTAAATATCAAAACATTTGAAAACCCAGTTGAAGGGTTAGATTATATTTTAAAAAATGATATTGATATATTATATACTGATTATATGATGCCAGAAATTGATGGTATCGAATTAATCAAAAGATTTAGAGAAGTACATGAAGAAATTCCTGTTGTTGTTATTACAGCAGTGGGAGATGATCAAGAATTAAAATTAAATGCACTAGAAGTCGGTGCAACGGACTTTTTAACAAAACCTATAGAAATTACAGAATTCAAAGCAAGAAGTCTTAACCTATTAGCATTAAGAAGAGCTCAACTTAAACTAAAAGATAGAGCATTATTATTAGAAGATGAAGTAAAAAAAGCAACTGCCGAAATTCAAAAAAGAGAACATGAATCACTTATGGTCTTAGGACGTGCAGCAGAATATAAAGATGCTGAAACGGCGAACCATACTGTTAGAGTTGCACACTATTCAAAACTTTTAGCTAAACACTATGGATTAGATGAGAGTAAACAAGATATAATATTTTATGCATCACCATTTCATGATATAGGAAAAGTTGGTATTCCAGATGGTATTCTTTTAAAAGAAGGCCGGTTAACTGAAGATGAATTTACAATTATGAAAAAACATGTGAATATTGGAAATGAGATACTAAGAGATACGCAAAGTGCCTATTTAATAGAAGGTGGAATTATTGCTTTAAATCATCATGAAAAATATGATGGTTCAGGATATCCAAATGGTACAAAAGGAGAAGATATTCCAATTGGAGCTAGAATTGTAGCAATCTCTGATGTTTTTGATGCCTTAACTTCTAAACGTCCATATAAAAACTCTTGGAGTATACAAGATGCTTTACTGTTGTTAATGAATGAAAAAGGAAAACATTTTGATCCAAAACTTGTTGACTTATTTATTGAGAATATTGATGAAGTAAAGACAATATATGATGAATTTCAATAATAAATATATCAATATAAAAATAGAAGAAAGTGAAATTCCATGGTTTATGATTTTCACAAATGAAAAATTTAAAGAATTATCTGAATGTCCAAATGAAATAAAAAATGAAATTTTTAAAACTCTAGATATTATTGAAAAAGAGATGATTAAATATTACAATCCTGAGAAAATAAATATTGCTTCTTTTGGAAATTATGTTCCTCATGTACATTTTCATATAATGGCTAGATTTAAAGAAGATTCATACTTTCCAGAACCTATGTGGGGTAAAAAACAAAGAGAAGGTAAATTAGACTTACCCTCTTTTGATAACTTTTGTAAAACTCTTATTAAAAAATTTGAAAAGTAAGTCCTAAGACTGCTCTTCATAAATTGTTTTAATTTCTTTTATATACTTTTCTAGTTTTTTATATTTCTTTATATAATCAATTTCAAAATTTTCTTTTGCACTAAGCTCAATATCTTTTGTAACTTCAAATACATTGTTTATTTTTAAGTTACCTGCCGCTCCTTTTATCTTATGTGCAGCACCTTTTATCTTATCTAAATCATTCTCATCAATACATACTTTTAAAGTATCTAAATCTTTATCTATTGAAGAGATGAAAGTTTTTAAAATAGTTTTAAAAATTGGTAATCCTAAACCTAATGATTTAGCTGTATCTTCTATAGAATATACAAACTCATCATCTTCTGAAACCTCTTCTTCAACTACTTCTTCTTTCTTTTCTTCAGATTCATTTTTAATTTTTATATATTTATTTAAAACTGCATCTAACATATACTCTTCAAAAGGCTTTGGTATATAATCATCCATACCTTCTGACATAAATTTCTCTTTATCCCCAGCAACTGCATTTGCAGTAAGGGCAACTATGGGAGTATGATTTATATTATTTTCTTCTTCATAATCAATTATTGCATGAGTAGCTTCAACTCCATTCATAACAGGCATATTTATATCCATAAAAATAATATCATAAATAGCACCTGATTTAATTTCATCTAATGCTATTTGTCCATTTTCTGCAATTTTTGATTTAATACCTTTTTGAGCAAGCATAGCTTCCATAAGATGCTGATTTACAGGATTATCTTCTGCAATTAAACAAATGACATTTGAATGTTCTATAGCTTCAAAATCTACTTCTAAATCCTCTTCTAATCCAGGGTTTAAAATATCAACAATTGCATCATATAATTTTGATTGATTTATAGGTGATTTTATTACTCTATGTTCTTTACTTGAATCAATTATTTTTTCTTCATAATCACATATATAAATCAATGGTATATCAATTTTTTCTAAATCAAGTTTTATTAAATCTTCATATCTACCTATAGCTAAAGAGTACTCATTTAATTGCTCTGGATGGTCAGTAACTTCTGGTTCACTATAATTTGTTAAATATTTTTTTACTATTCCTAGTTGAGAAGTACAATCATACTCATAACAGAAAATTGCAATTTTTGAACTTGTATCAATTTGAGGATATAAGTTTTTAGTTTTTTCATACTCTAAATCAAGTTCGAAATAAAATTCACTTCCATAATCTTCTTTACTATCTAATTCAATTTTAGAACCCATAAGTGAAATAATATTTGAGCTAATACTTAATCCTAATCCTGTTCCTCCAAACTGTCTAGTTACACTTGAATCTGCTTGTGAAAATGGATCAAAAATAGTTTTTTGTTTTTCATCTGGTATTCCAATACCTGAATCTTTTATACTAAATACTACCATTACTTTTGAATCAGATTTATGCACTAATTCAATTCTAATTGCAATATCTCCATTTTTTGGTGTAAATTTAATTGCATTTCCAATTAAATTTGACAATACTTGTTTTATTTTAAGAGGATCACCAATAATTGCACTTGGAAGTTTTGGATCTATATAAAAAAGAATATCAATATCTTTTTCACTTGCTTTTGCAACAAAAAGTTCAATAGCTGGTTCAAACTCTTTAAAAGGATTAAACCTTCTTCTTTCAAGTTCAAATTTTCCACTCTCAATTTTTGAAATATCCAAGATATCATTGATAATACCTAAAAGTGATTTTGCACTACTATTAATAATATCTACATAACCTTTCTCTTTTTTAGGAATATCACCTGTTTCTAGTAATTTAGCAAACCCTAAAATTCCATTTAGTGGTGTTCTTATTTCATGAGACATAGTTGCTAAAAATATTGATTTTGAAGCCTCAGCTTCTCTTGCTTGTTGTAAAGAATGTATATGTTCAGTAATATCAACACTAAAAGATAAATACTCTAAAATATCATCATTTGAATCTAATATTGGAACAATAATAGAAGAAATATGATACTCTTGATTGTCTTTTTTCTGATTCTTTATTTCTCCATTCCAGATATTTTTATTAGAAATTCTTTCCCATAATTTATCAAAAAACTCTATATTCATTCCATTATGTTTTAGAATATTATACTCTTTGCCTAATAATTCATCTTCTTTATAACCTGATATTTCAATAAACTTATCATTTATATATGTTATTAATCCATTTTTATCAAACTTAGAAATAATTGCTGAGGCATCTACTGCTTTTTGGTACTCTTCTAATGATTTATTAGAGTCTTTTAATGTATCAATCAGAGAATTTGTTTTTTTATCTTTATTTCCTAAATATTTTATAAGTTTATTAACTTGAATTACAAAATTATCAATATCACTATTACTAAATTTTTTATCAAAAGATTCATACTGATCATTTTCTATTTTGTCAAGAAAACTTGTAAGCTCAATCATTGGCATTTTAACAAATCTATTTGTAACAAAAACAGCTATGATAACTAAGGTTATTAAAAGTAACATCATATAAAAAACCATAAAGTTTTTCATATCATTATCCATTTGGGAACCTAGAAATACATCTATTCCAATATATAAACTTACGATAAATACAAAACCTGTTAATATTACAGGTATTAAAATCTTTTCTAAGGTATCTAAACTTTTCATCTATTATCCATCTTCATTTAATTGTTTTATAATATCTTCTAAAACTTCTTCCGCATCTTCAAGTAAAGGTTGGCAACCCCCAGCAGCTTTATGTCCACCACCACCATGTTTAAGCATTAATTCTCCAACATTTGTATTTGATGTTTTATTTATTATTGACTTACCAACACTGTAAACTATATTTTGTTTATCTTTTCCCCATAAGATATGTATAGATACATTAACTTTAGGATAAATAGCATAAACTAGAAATCTATTGCCAGGATATAAAATCCCTTCTTCTCTTTGGTCAATTATTACAATGTTATCTTTTAAAGTTGATGTCCGTTTAGTTTGTTGTCTAAACTCTTTTTCATATTCAAAATATAAATCTACTCTCTCTTTTACATCTTTTAATTCTAAAATTTCTTCAATTGTATGTGTTGCACAATAATCAATTAGATCCATCATTAACTGATAGTTAGAAATACTAAAATCTTTAAATCTTCCAAGTCCAGTTCTTGAATCCATCAAGAAACTCAATAAATCCCAACCTTTAGGATTTAAAATGTCTTCTCTTGAAAAAGCAGCACTATCCGCTTTATTTGATGCAGCCATTATATCTTTAAAATGAACAGGGAACTTTTCATCTCCACCATAATATTGATATACAACTTCTGCTGCACTTGGTGCATCTGGGTATATAATATGATTTGGTCTACTTACATTTCTAAGCGTTTCTGAAAAATGGTGATCAAAACATAAATGAACACCTTCTACATAAGGAAGATTTGTAGTTATATCACGGGAAGTAACAGGAATTTTACCATCTTGCATATCTTTTGGATGAACAAAAATTATTTCATCTACAACTCCAATATATTTCAATAAAGTCGCACATACTAAACCATCCATATCACTTCTTGTGATGAGTCTATATTTTCTTAAGGACATGATTTCTCCATAAACTTAAATATCTATAGATTTTATCATAAATAATCTAAAAAGAATAATTATAAAAATAATATTTCGGTTATGTAGTAAAGGGAATAGAGACTCCAAGGGAGTCTCTAAAAGTTATTTATTAATATTATTTGCTATTATGTCACCCATTTCAGCAGTAGTAACAACTTCCTTAGCATCATAAGCTGCTAAATCTTTTGTTCTATATCCATCTTTAAGAGCTTTCTTAATTGCTGTATCAATCTTATCAGCAGCTTCAGATTCTCCAAGTGAATATCTTAACATCATACCAGCAGATTCTATTGTTGCAATAGGATTAGCTATTCCTTGTCCAGCAATATCAGGAGCTGAACCATGAATTGGTTCATAGATTGCTGTTTTATCTCCTGTTGAAGCTGATGGTAATAATCCTATTGAACCT